>JAOUJW010000005.1 GCA_029882975.1 Gammaproteobacteria bacterium | reverse complement strand
TTTGGTGAGCGCCAAAACCCGGGTTTTACGCCAAGGTGAATCCTACGAGATCAACGCAAGGGAATTGGTACCCGGCGATGTGGTGTTGCTGGAATCGGGGGATAAGATACCTGCTGATTTGCGATTGATAGAATGCCATGATTTGGAATGCGACGAGTCACTATTGACGGGTGAGTCTTTGCCGGTGCTGAAAAATGCGGCATTGGAATTGGATCCGGAGACGGTGTTGGGGGATCAGCTCAATATGGGGTTTGCTGCTACCTTAGTGAGTCGGGGACGTGCTCGAGGCGTTGTAGTGTATACGGGTTTTGATACATCTTTAGGCAGCATTGCTGCCGATGTGTTGTTTAATGAACCCCCTAAAGCTCCCTTGCAAGTTAGAATGGATAGTTTTACCCACTGGGTTGCCATATTTGTCGGATTTGCAGCGGCGACAATGTTTGCGGTAGTGGCAGTTAAAGGTATGCCGCTGGCGGAAACGTTTATGTTGGCGGTGGCTTTGGCTGTGTCCGTGATTCCTGAGGGTTTGCCGGTGGCATTGACTGTGGCTCTCGCCATTGGTATGCATAGGATGGCGCGCCGCAATGTGATTGTGCGTAAGTTGATGGCAGTGGAAGCCTTGGGTTCTTGCACATGCATTGCTACGGATAAAACCGGCACTCTAACCGTGAATCAATTGACCGCATCGCGGTTGTTGTTCCCCGACTCTACCGCATGGGAAATCAGTGGCGAAGGACTGGATCCGGATGGGGTTATAGTTACAGACAAAGGTACGCCGGACAGTAGGGAAGAGCTAATGTTGGAGCGCCTGTGTCAGGCAGCGGTATTGGCCAATGAGGGTTTTTTGGGAAAATCTCAAGGCGGTTGGAGCGCTCACGGCGATGCAGTGGATATTGCTTTATTGGTCATGGCTCACAAAGCCGGAATTGTGAAGGCGGAGACCAGTAATGCCTTTACTGAATTGGCAACGATTGATTTCGAATCGGAACGTGCCTTTTCGGGTAGTTTGAATCAGGTTGGAGATACTCAAGTTGCCTTTGTGAAAGGAGCTTATGAACGACTCTTGCCTATGTGTGACTCAATGATGTGCGTGCAAGGCGATATACCCTTGGATCCGGTACTGCTGGTACAACAGGCCGAGTCTCTGGCCCATCAAGGTTATCGGGTTTTGGCGTTGGCAGCCGGGAACATGCAGCTAAGCCAAGGAGAGACATTTTCTGAGGAACACTTGCACCACTTGGTGTTTTTGGGTTTGGTGGGAATCATCGATCCACTGCGGGTGGAATCTAAATCTGCAGTATTGGCGTGCCAACAGGCTGGTATCAGGGTAGTCATGATCACGGGGGATCATCCGGCGACTGCCTTAGCCATTGCCTCAGAATTGGGTTTGACTCAGGACATGGCTCATGTGGTTTGCGGTCCCGAGTTGAGTCAAGCTGCACAAAATAATCGTATGGACGAACTCAGTGATCACGCCTTGGTTTATGCCAGGGTAGGTCCGCATCAAAAACTGGACATCGTCCAATCGCTGCAGCGAAACGGGCATTTTGTAGCAGTCAGCGGTGATGGTGCCAACGATGCACCGGCTTTGCGCAGCGCCCAGGTCGGTGTGGCAATGGGAAAAAACGGCACCGATGTGGCCAGAGAAACAGCGGACTTAATTATCACCGACGATAATTTCGCCTCTATTGTTGCCGGTATCGAAGAGGGTAGGACCGCGTATGCCAACGTTCGGAAGGTGATTTTTTTGCTCATTTCCACGGGTGCGGCGGAACTGGTGTTGTTCACGTTGGCATTGGTTACCGGGTTTCCGTTGCCTCTGACAGCGGTACAACTGTTGTGGTTGAACCTGGTAACCAATGGAATACAGGATGTGGCTTTGGCATTTGAGCCTGCCGAAGGGAATGAGCTAAAGCGTCCGCCCCGTTCTCCGAAGGAGCCGGTGTTCAATCGTTTAATGATTGAGCGCGTGTTGGTTTCCGCCCTGTATATCGGTGTCGTAGCCTTTATTGTTTTTCAATCCTTGTTGAACGCAGGTTATAGCCTCGATGCAGCACGCAATGGTACTTTGCTGCTTATGGTATTGTTTGAAAACGTACACGTTTTCAATTGCCGATCTGAGACGCTCTCAGTTACTCAACAAAAACTGTTTTCAAACCCAATTTTGTTACTGGGTACCTTGAGCGCACAATTAATTCATATTGGGGCTATGTTTACCCCCTGGTTTGCTCAAGTGCTAAGTTTGCAAGTAGTGAGCATGGAACTATGGTCTACCTTACTTCTATATGCTTTGAGCTTACTTTTGCTAATGGAACTGCACAAATTCTGGTGGCATTGGCGCCATCCGCTCCCAACCAAGACCTTGTCCAGGTAATACCGTGAAACCGTGAATTCCTGCCGAGGTTTCACGACAATGCACAAAAACTGTGGATAATGTTGTGTATAAACTCTCGTAAAGGGTAATAGAGAGGTCTTTGGCTTGGAATGAATAAATCCCGACCAGGTTTAATCTCGCTGTCTATGTCGGTGACTTGTTTTTGTCAGTGAGGTTGTCAAACTCAGTGTAAGGGCGTCGTATTACTGACGGTCTGATGGAATATGAATATACTTGTAGCGCAGATAAGCAGACGGATCTGTACTGCATCTATATTCAGCCGCGCAATGATTAAGGATGGCAATAACAGATAGGTTCTGCCGTCATCAACGCCCAGGGACTCGTGCTGCAGAATCCTACCACACTGGCAGGCCAAGCAAGGCAATCACGGTAGTTTGGTCTATAATGACCAAATCATAAGAACTCAGACCAGTGCAATGAACCTAAAGCATAAAATCAATAATTCGTTGATACACTCGTTAATAATCCTGTTGATAGTGTTGCCTCAAGTGGTAATGGCGCGCTTACCCGTGAAGGAAGTACCGGAGCCTCTCAAACCTTGGGTGCCGTGGTCTCTACACGGGAAAGAACATCGCCTCTGTCCCTTTCTTTACAATCAATCCCAACAAACATTTTGTGCCTGGGGTGGAGAACTGGAGTTAAATTTGAGTAATTCCAGTAGTACTTTTACTCAGCAATGGCATGTGGTCACAAAAACAACAATTCCTTTGCCCGGTAACAGTGATCATTGGCCGCAAGAGGTTAAACTTAACGGCAAACCGGTGGTAGTCGTAGAGAAAAACCAGCAACCGGTATTAGTTATTCCTCCCGGTGATCACACGGTCAGTGGTCGTTTTATCTGGGACAAGTTACCCAAATCATTGCAAATACCTGAAGAAACGGGTTTGGTGACATTGAATGTGAACAGCAAAGTCGTCTCCCAGGTGCAACGCGATGATCAAGGTCGCGTGTGGTTACGCGCCGAGGAAGTTAGCCCGGAAACCATACAAGATCGCCTGGAGCTGGATGTCAGTCGTCGCATCACCGATGACATTCCTATGGTTCAACACATACGGTTGGAGTTGGAGGTATCCGGGCAGCAACGAGAAATCCGATTGGGGCCGGTGCAATCCGAAGCGTTTTTGGCACTGTCGGTCACCAGTGCTTTACCGGCGCGTTGGGAGCCAAACGGCTATTTGCGCTTGCAAATACGTCCGGGAACGTGGGTGGTGGAGCTCCGAGCCCGGTCCAAAACCGACCTGCTGTCCCTGGTCAGACCCAAAGCCCAGGCACCCTGGCCTGAGCAGGAAGTATGGGTGTTTGATGCACGCAACCATATACGTTTGGTGGAGGTGCAGGGCTTGCAAGCTTTAGATCCCAGGCAAACCAAACTTCCGGGGCAGTGGCATAATCTGCCCGCGTATCAAATCGGCAGGGACGATACCATGCAATTGAGGGTGATCCGGCGTGGCGATTCTGATCCGGTACCGGATAAATTGAACTTGATGCGAACCCTATGGTTGGATTTTAACGGTGGTGCGTACACGGTTCAAGATCGTATCAGTGGCACTATGAGTCAAGCTTGGCGTTTGGAGGGAGGGCCGGATTTACTGTTGGGTCAGGTACATGTTAATGGCGAAGCACAGTTCATTACACGGTTGCCG
Organism: Gammaproteobacteria bacterium; assembly: GCA_029882975.1. Taxonomy (NCBI): domain Bacteria; kingdom Pseudomonadati; phylum Pseudomonadota; class Gammaproteobacteria; species Gammaproteobacteria bacterium. The sequence goes on along the minus strand of JAOUJW010000005.1, from coordinate 226,789 downwards.
GGATCAAAAAACCAGGGTGTGGAGGTTCGGCAAGGTCAGTTGGATGTGAGTGCCGATAGTCGATCCACCGATGGTAGTTCGGTCAGCCAGGTGTCCGTGGTGGGTTGGAATCATGATTTTCAGTCGGTTTCCGGAGTGTTGCACTATCCACCCGGTTGGGATGTTTTTGCTCTGTGGGGGACGGATAATGTTCCGAATACCTGGCTGCAACGCTGGTCTTTACTGGATTTGTTTATGGTATTGATCATAAGCGTGGTTTCCATGCGTTTGTGGAACAAAAAAACCGGTGTGCTGGTATGTGTGGTTTTGTTGTTGATTTGGCACGAACCGGGTGCTCCACAAACGATCTGGGTGAATCTATTGATTGTTATTGCCTTGCTTCGAGTGGTCCCTAAGAATAGCTTTGCACAATGGTTGCGGCGCTATTATTATCTTTCTTTGCTTGCCTTGGCGATAATTGTATTACCGTTTATGGTGACAGAGGTGAGAACCGGCCTTTATCCCCAGTTAGATCGTCATGCTCCGGTTTATTTTGAAGACACGGTATCCAGGGTGGCATCGGCACCCCAGGTTTTTGAAGAATCCCCAATGGAACAGCGTAAGCTGGAAGACCAGGAGATTGACCAGAATACGCTGGGTGGTTTTTCTAAATCCAGGCCCAAAAAAATGTTGTCTGGAAACACATCAAAACAGTCATTGGTCTCTTCTCGTATGCAACAGGTTGACCCGAATGCGATGGTGCAGACAGGGCCCGGACTACCCAAATGGCAGTGGAACCAATTGGATTTGTCATGGAACGGGCCGGTGCAGAAAGAACAGCAATTGCGCATTATTTACCTTTCACCAGGGGTCAATAAAGTGTTGGGAATATTGCGAGCGTTTTGTATTTTACTTATGGCCTTGCATTTTGCCGGTGTACGCTTTGGAAATAAAGACCAGGATAAGAGCGGTAGTAAAACGTCGAAGGGTGAATCCAAAGGCTTCTATTTTGCCTCTGTCAGTAGTGTCATGTCGGCTACATTGTTGATAGCAATCGTCTTCCCTGCAGCGGTTTTTGGTGCTGAGTATCCTGATAAAGAATTGTTGCGTGAGTTACAACAACGATTACTGGCACCACCGGAGTGTCAACCGCGTTGTGCTGATGTTAGCCGATTACGCCTGGATATTGAGGCACAGAGAATAAGCGGTGTTTTACAGGTACATGCAGAGGAAGACACGGCAATACCTCTGCCGTCACACAACAAGCATTGGTGGCCTCAGCGCATTGTAATCGATGGTAAAGTTCAAAGCGGCAGCCGTCTTTTGCACAATCATCTGTGGCTATCGCTGCCTAAAGGAAATCATACCGTGCAATTCTCCGGAACGTTACCGCAGCGAAATAATGTACAGCTGCATTTGCCCCTGGTACCACGTTATGTGCAAGTGAATGCCAAAGGTTGGCAGGTGGATGGGGTTCATGAGAATGGGCGTGTGGATAGCCAATTGCAGCTAACGCGTTTGAACCGTAGTAACGCCAGTGCGTCCGTAGCCCAATTGGAACCCGGAGCCCTACCGGCGTTTGTGCATGTAACCCGAACCTTGGAATTGGGTCTGGATTGGAATGTGGTCACACAAGTGCGCCGGGCTTCACCGTCAGGAACCGCAGCGGTGTTGGAAATTCCCTTGCTCCAAGGAGAAGCGGTTATAACCGAAGGCGTTCGTATCAAAGACGGTAAGGCTTTAGTCAGTTTGGGTGGACAGCAGCATTCATTGGAGTGGCGGTCTACGCTTGCACTAAGCGATCGGATTGAAATGACGGCGCCCGACAGCAGTACTTGGACGGAAATATGGCGTCTAAACGCGGCTCCACTTTGGCATGTGAGTCATAGCGGTTTGGCTCCGATTCATCACAAAGATGCGCAGTTTAACCGAGTGCCTCTGTGGCAACCCTGGCCGGGAGAGTCTATTACGATAAGCGTCAGTCGTCCCGAGGGGGTAGCGGGTACCACGGTCACCATTGAGAGCAGTGAACTTAACATCGAACCGGGCAAACGCGCCACGGATGTGACTCTAAATGTCGAGTTGCGATCCTCTCAAGGACAGCAACACAGTTTTGTATTACCCGAGGGAGCTGAGTTACTCGCCATCAGCATTGACCGGATACAACAACCCATTCGCCTCAAAGAACGAATATTGACGTTTCCGGTTCATCCGGGTAGCCAAAACATCAATGTGCAATGGCGTATGCCGGATAGCATAGGTACTTGGTTTAAAACCCCGCAAGTGGATCTGGGCTTGGGGCATGTGAATCAAACCTTACGCTTATCTTTGGGGTACGATCGGTGGGTGTTGTTAGTGGGAGGGCCGTCCTTGGGCCCTGCGGTACTCATATGGGGCGTAATGATCGTGCTGATTATAATTTCCATTGGTCTCGGCAAGCTCAACTGGACCCCTTTAAGAATTCACGACTGGATTTTACTGAGTATCGGTCTGAGCCAAGCTTCAGAATTTTCGGTCGTTTTGGTCATTGCGTGGTTGCTGGGCTTGGCTTATCGGCAGCGGCAGGCATCCATTGCAGCTCTGTCGGCCGTTCGCTTTAATCTGATTCAGATAGCGTATGCTGTGCTCACCCTATTGGCGTTAGCGACATTGGTCTATGCCATTCAACAAGGTCTTTTGGGCATACCCAATATGATGGTTCGCGGGAATCAATCCAGTGCATACCAAATGATCTGGTATCAGGATCGGGGTATGAACCAAATGACGCAAAGTTGGGTGATCAGTGTTTCTATTATGGTTTACCGCTTACTGATGTTGGCTTGGGCCCTTTGGCTGGCATTGTCCTTGGTCAAATGGTTAAAATGGGGCTGGGGTTGTTTTTCAGCTCAAGGCGTCTGGAAATCCCGCAATCAGGAAAAATTCAAAGGCACGAATACGTCCTCAGAGTAATTTTTCTCAAATCGCAATTATCTGCACAAAACCTGCATAGGAAAACTGGGCACTGCGTCACACAGTGAAGTGGCGCATTGTCTTAGCTTTTGGATCCAACATTCAGAATCATGGCGCCGGTGCCGATAAAGTTCAGCATCATTAGGTTTTCTAAAATAACCTTTCATATCATGTTGAAAATTCAAAGGTTTAACAGCCTACATCGGGGCAATTAACGCGAAGTCAGCTTATGCGATATACATTTAAATTATTTGTGATTATTAGTCTCCTTGGGTCGAGCAGCACTCTGGCGGAGGATGACATTAACAAGCAACAACTTCGAGGGTTGGACGAGCAGGTCCAGTCCATCAAGAAGGATGTTTTGGCCATTTCTGCTGAGTTAAACCGGCTGGAAGAGAAGCTGCTATACCCCTCTAATACACAAGTGTCCTTTTTTGTGTCCTTAGCGGATACATTTCAGCTGGATGCCGTCAAATTGGTGTTGGATGACAAAGATGTGGCGCACTATATCTACAGCTTCAAAGAGTTGAAGGCCTTGCAAAAAGGTGGCGTTCAACGATTGTTTACCGGAAATGTTCGGACCGGAGAACATAAGATCCAGGTAAAGGTTGTTGGGAAACAAGGTATTAATAAAACCAACAAAACCGTGAGCCATACCGTTAAAAAAGGGGTTGGACCTCAATTCGTTGAGATCAGGGTGTCCGGATCAGGAATTGAATTCAAGGATTGGTGATGTTTCACCGCTTGGCATTAATACTTTGCCTGCTGTTTACCACAACGCTGGTGTGGGCGGGTAAAACCGAAGGGCCGCTGAAAGATTTGTATTTCGGTGAGGCGCTTTTTTATGCTTATCAGCAGGACTTTTTCGAAGCGATCTCACGTCTGGATACCGAATTGGCACAGTATTATGGTTTAGACGAACCTCAATTAAATTCCCTGTATTACCATATTGATCACGCAGAATTTTCGGTTGGCGACTTTGAATTATTCTATCGTATGCACAACCGTGCCGGACGTGCCATAAAAGCGGTGATTGAGGGTAACGTGGAAGAAAGCGTGCGCAATGAGGCTTTGTATCGTTTGGCGAAAATGTACTACCAGAAACAGCAACCTCTCAATGCACTGCATACCATAGAAAGAATAAAAGGCCCGATACCTGAAAAGCTCATTAATGAAGAACCCTATTTGCGCGGACAAATCTATATTGCTAACGGCAAATTTACTGAAGCTATCGCACTATTACAAAGTATAGAAACCCAACCGGAATTGCTGGGATTCTCCGGATACAATCTTGGAATTGCTCAAATTCTGGGTGGGGAAGAGATCCAGGGCTATTTGCAACTAGAGAAAGTGGGAAATACTCCGGGGAAAGGACGAAATTTTTTAGGTATGCGCGATAAAGCCAATTTGGTGTTGGGCTATCGCTTGCTTGATGCGCAGCAAGGCGAACAAGCCGTCAAATATTTAAACCGGGTACGCATCAAAGGGCCGTTTTCCAACAAAGCGCTGTTAGGTTCCGGTTGGGCGTCAGCAGGGCAAAATAAATTTGATCGTGCATTGGTTCCTTGGACTATGTTAGCCAAACGCAATGTCACTAATGCCTCGGTGCAAGAGGCTTTGATGGCGGTTCCATACGCATATGGAAAATTGGAGCTATTCGGCAGAGCGGCCATTCTGTATGGAAAAGCCTTGGAGGCTTATAGTAAGGAAATCGAACGTCTGGACGCATCGGTAAAGACCATCAGGGAAGGTAAATTTCTTGAGGCGGTTGTACGCGAAGAACTAAAGAAGGACAAAAACTGGTTGGTGAAACTCCGGGATCTTCCCGATACACCTGAAACCTACTATTTAATGCAAATGATGGCTTCACATGATTTTCAAGAAGCGCTGAAGAATTATTTTGATTTGGTAGAACTGCAATCCAAACTGGATACCTGGGAGGGAAATCTCAGTTCGTTTGAAGAAATCATTGCCGTTCGAAAAGCCTATTACGAACCCATGCTGCCGGGCATGGAGGCGGAGTTCCGGTCTTTGGACTCAAAAATGAAGTTACGAGTGGAACAACGAAACAGTCTGGACAAACGTCTGAAAAAAATGTTGATTGCTCCGCGACCCGAAGTTCTTATCAATGTGGAAGAACGAACTGTTTTAAATATACTGGAACAGGAAAGTATACGTCTTAACAAAGCCGGTAAGTTGGATGCCAATACCAAACACCGCATTGATCGTCTTAAGGGTGTGATTCATTGGAACGTGGTCACACAATACGATGATCGATTCACCAAGGCTCACAAGAACTTGCGCCAGTTGGATCAACATGTGGAAAAGTTGACTGAGATCTACGAGTCATTTGTGAGAACTCGCCAAACAGCCACTCAAAGCTATCGTGGCTATGAAAAACCCTTGCGTCATGTCAGCATTAAAATTCGTCAAGCGAAAGGTAAGGTGAAAACTTTGCTCGCCCGCCAGGGTAATCTCATTGAAGCGATGGCTATCAAGGAACTGGAAACGCGCCGACAGCGTTTGGAAGAGTATCAGGTAAAGGCCAGATTCGCATTGGCGGAAAGTTATGACCGAGCAGCAAGAAAACAAACGGATGAGCAACTTCAGAAACAGATAGCGGACGAGGTAGAGCAACAAGAAGCGCAGAAATTGAACGGACAAAAAGAAAGTGAAAAAGAAGATCAAAACACCACAGAGACCATGAAGGACGAAAAGGAAGACAAAAAATCCGATCCCAATAAGCCACCGTTGGTTGGAAACACGCCGTCCGGGGCACAAGTAAAAGAAAAGGGCGCAAACAACCCGATTCCGCAAACAGGGACTGAATAGGTGGAGAATTCAATCAAGACATTACGCTGTCTTCCTGTTATTGCCTTGTTGGCTGCATTCCTGTCTTCCTGCGCCACTGTTGAAGAACAAGGAACCATTGCTGAATTGGCGTCTATACGTCTAGAACTACAAGATGTAAAGGTGGAAGGTGGCTTGGAAAAAGCCATGGAGGGGTATAAAAAGTTTTTAGAACAGACTCCTGAATCTGCCATGACTCCGGAAGCATTGCGGCGTCTGGCCGACTTAAAAATTGAGAAGGACTTTGGGGCTACCGCGGAGTTGGAGAAAGATGCACCCAGTGTAACCACCCGTGCACAGTCTATTACGGACTCCGAACAAATTTCTAAACCGAAACAGCCTCGCAAAGATTCTAAGGCAGAAAAAGCCTTTGAGAAGAGCGCCACGGCCAGTGAAAAACTTCCTCCGTCCAAGTTGAATCCCAATGAGGTGTTGCCCAAGGGAGAGGCCGGTGTGGATTTGCAAAATTCCAGTGCGGAGCAGGCGATTGCTCTGTACAAGAAACTGCTGAAAAAATATCCCTTGTACGAACGTAACGACCAAGTGCTCTATCAATTATCGCGAGCTTACGAAGAAGTGGGTAAGGTGGATGAAGCTATGGAAGTGATGAACCGCCTGGTAAAGCAGTTTCCCAACTCCCGTTACAACGATGAAGTTCACTTCCGCAGAGGCGAGTACTATTTTACTCGCAAAAAATTTCTGGATGCCGAAGATGCCTATGGTTTGGTTTTAAAAATGGGCGTTGGAACGGTTTACTACGAACGTGCCTTGTATAAGATGGGATGGACTTTCTATAAGCAGGATATGTACGAAGAGGCGCTGCGAAAGTTTATTGCACTTTTAGACTACAAAGTATCTATTGGTTATGATTTTGATCAGACGAATGACAAAATTGAGAAAAAGCGTGTAGAGGATACATTTCGAGTAATCAGTTTAAGCTTTTCCAATCTGGGTGGCGCTGAGGCCATCAAGGACTACTTTGCCAAATTCGGCTCGCGTGAGTACGAAGATGGCGTATACAAACATCTGGCCGAGTTCTATTTTGGAAAAAGACGATATAGCGACGCTGCGGCTACTTACAACGCTTTTATTGAATCCAATCCCTTTCACAGGGTATCGCCGCACTTTAGCATGCGGGTGATAGACGTGTATATGAAAGGCGGATTTCCGCGTCTGGTTATTGATGCGAAAAAGCAATTTGCATCGACTTACGGGTTAAAGGCAGAATATTGGAACTACTTTAACCGAGAAGAATATCCTGATGTATTGGGTTATTTGAAAACCAACTTGGTGGATTTGGCCAATCATTACCATTCGCTGTATCAAAACAAGAAATTTAAGAAAAATCAGGCTGAGAATTTCGCCGAGGCATCGCGTTGGTACCAGGAATTCTTGCAGTCTTTTCCAAAAGACGAAAAATCACCGGAGATCAACTATCAGTTGGCGGATTTGTATTTGGAAAACAAAGACTTCAATCTGGCTGCAACGGAGTATGAACGAACCGCGTATGATTATCCACAAAACACGAAGTCGCATAAAGCGGCCTATGCGGCCATATTTTCACACCGAGAATACCTAAAGGTTGCTCCTCCGGCGCAAATTGGTGTCGTCAAACGGGAAATTATCCGCAGTTCACTGCGTATGGTTGATGTCTTTCCCAAGCATGAAAAAGCCACTTTGGTTTTGGCGGCAGCAACCGATGATCTTTTTCAAATGCGCGATTTACCGCTTGCTGTCAAAGTGGGACGACGCTTAATTAAGGAGTATCCCAAAGCCGAAACCAGTTTAGTTCGCGGTGCCTGGTTGGTGGTGGCACACGCTTCTTTTGATTTGGGTAACTTCGTCGATGCGGAAGAAGGTTATGTAGCCGTACTAAAATCCACTGACAGCAAACACAAGGACCGCCCCAAACTGTTGGACAACCTTGCGGCATCCATTTACAAGCAAGGTGAGCAGGCAAAGGAAAAAGAACTGTTCACGGAAGCGGTACGTCATTTTCTGCGAATTGCCGCTGTGGCACCCGATTCCAAGATTCGGGAGTCCGCCGAATACGATGCCGCTGCCGTGTTAATACAAATCAAAAACTACGAACAGGCCTCACAGGTGCTATTGGCGTTTCGAAAGAACTTCCCCAAGCATGAGTTACAGAAAGATGTCACTAAGAAAATCGCATTTGTTTATAAAGAGCTGAACAAATACGATCTGGCAGCAAAAGAATTTGAGCAAGTTGCAGCGGATACGGAAGATCCGGAATTGATTCGAGAAGCCTGGTTGATTGCGGCTGAAATGTATGAAAAAGCCCAGGATCAAAACAACACATTGCGCTTGTATCAAGCTTTTGTGGACAAATTTCCCAAGCCGGTGGAATTTGCGCTGGAGACGTGGAATAAAATCGCTCTTATATACAAATTAAGAAACGATATAAGCAATTATCATAAGACACTCAAAACCATCATAACGACCGATGCGCGATCGGGTGATGAACGCACTGACCGTACCAAATATCTGGCCGCTACGGCCTCGCTGATATTGACAGAGCCGGAGTTTGACGAGTTTGCTGCCATCAAACTGACCAATCCTTTGAAAACCAGTATGAAGAACAAGCAAAAATTCATGAAACGATTGGTCAGTACCTTTTCGCGGTTAACCGATTATCAGGTGGCTGATGTGACTGCAGCTTCCACTTTCTATATAGGAGAGATCTATTACAATTTTAGTCGCTCCTTGCTGGAATCCGAAAAACCTAAAGGGCTAAATGAGTTGGAGATGGAAGAGTTTGTATTGGCTCTGGAAGAACAAGCCTTTCCATTTGAAGAAAAGGCAATATCCGTACATGAAAAAAATATCGAATTGCTTCGTATAGGTATCTACAGTCGTTGGATCGATAATAGTATTTCCAAATTAGCAAAACTCTTACCGGCTCGTTACGGAAAACCGGAAGAAAGTACCGGATTTATCGCAGATCTAAACGTTTTTCGATATGTGTCACAAAAGCCAAAGAAAGTCTTAAAGCAGCAGTCAAACCCCGCCGAAAATCCTGATAAGTCAGCCGGTTCCGGCGTAACACCGCCAGAAGCGGTAGCGCAACCATCGGGTGAGACAGTTCAGGAAAACCCTGGTGAAGCCGGAGTCATTAATCCGGTGGAATCCAACGCTGCGAGTGAACCAGCCGCACCTGCGAAAGCACAGGCCGGTGTTGGGGGCAGCGAGGGGGCGACCTCGGTTTCCAGTGAGAACCCGGCAGCGGCTGAGACCGCCCCTGCCAAGGTGTCTGACGGTAATACGGAAGCCGATGTTGAGCCAGTCAAGTCGCAGGATGCGGTAGAAAAAAACACCGTTACGGAATAACGGCAGCAGGCAGCACTGAATCCCGGAGCAAAGCGCGAGATGTTGCGGTAATAGCAACAGGCCGATGATATGTCTTGAAAAAAGTAATCGAGACGGATTGATAAGGGGAACTAATGGGAAATACGGATTCAATGGTAATCCGGTCGTTCCCAGGTGAGTAAGTATGAGTATTAAGACAGACATCAGTTACTGGACAAAGATAAAAGTTTACGCCCGAGCTGTAATGATTATTTCGGTAACAGTCAGTTTGTGGTCGTGTATCAGTGCTCCTGTGGTACCGGTAAAGAAGGCTGTTGTCCAAGTGCCGCTGCAGGAAGCGACGGATGAAAATCCAAAAAAACTGAACGTGACACCGGAATGTCCAGACGTGGTACCAACCGCAACTGCCGCTGTACCGGGTCAGGTTCCGGGAGTGGATGTGAATGGTAATAAAACCAATGGAACGACTGCACCAGGAGTAAATGTGGCGACTCCGCCTACAGACACCAATGTCCGACCCAACCCAACTGTAAGTACACAAAGGCACCTGGATCAAGCCTCCGCTGCAAACCAAAACCCTGCCACGGGTGTAGGTAAAAATAATGTATCTGATCAAGCTGTTGGACAGGAATGTGTACCTAAAGGAATTATACAAATTGCCGAAAATCTATCTGTGGATGCAGCAGTAAAACGCCAGTTTGAAACGGCTACAAGCTTGTTACAGCAGGAAAAGTATCAAGAAGCCATTGTACTAATTGAAGGACTGCTGACAAAGTTGAACGGATTCACGGCACCGTACATTAATTTGGGAATAGCGTATGCCAAATTAGGTGAAATGGAAAAAGCATTGGAGAGCTTTGAACAGGCATTAAAACTGAATGATATCCATCCGGTCGCCAATAATGAGTTAGCGATCGTTTATCGTCAGTTGGGCAAATACGCAGAAGCCAGGAAAGTGTATGAAAAGTTATTAGAAAATTTCCCGGGTTTCTGGCCGGCTAATCGGAATTTGGGTGTTTTATGTGATATTTACCTCAACGATTTGGCGTGTGCATTGGAAAACTATGAGATTTACGCTAGCGCCAAACCGGAAGATGACAAGATGAAAATCTGGATCGCGGACGTAAAAAGCAGAATGTAAAGGCAGAGTGAAGTGGCGAAACATAAAAACAACACAGTATTTAATACAGCAGCATGGGTGCTCATCACGCTGTTAGCAACAGCCATTATGAGTTCATCGGTTTTTGCCAAAGACAAAAAACCAAAAAAAGAGGCCGAGGCTAAATCATTGTCCGGTATTTCCATTGTGGGAAACAAGGAAGCACCCAAATCGTTGTTTATTGTGCCATGGAAAAGTTCCGAAATTGGAGTAGAGAACAGTCTTTCCTCTAGTTTGTTAAACGAAAAAATGAAACCAGTGGACAAAGAAGTATTCGAGCGCGAACTGGATTTTTATTCAATTTCAGTGGTCGAGTAGGAGCGGGCAATGGATTTTTTATTGGCGATAATCAAATTTTTTCAAACCGGTGGGTTATTTATGTATCCCATCTTGATTGTTTTTGCGTTGGGTTTAGCCATCGCGATCGAACGCTATCTAAAATTGAGTATGGTGAAAAAAGCCAATCGTTCAATGTGGGAAGAATTACATCCCGTACTGATGAAAGGCGATTTTGATCAGGCTCGTACCATGACTGAAAACAATAATTCCACAATCAGTCATTTGCTCAACGCCGGATTGGAGATGCAGGGTGCGGTTCGCCGTCGTGACGATATTGAAATAGCGATGGAAGAAACCATGATGGAGATTATTCCTCAGTTAGAAAAACGCACACCTTACGTGGCGTTGTTTTCCAATATTTCCACTTTGTTGGGTCTGTTAGGTACCATCATGGGGTTGATTGAAGCGTTTACGGCGGTGGCTAATGCCAATCCTGCCGAGAAGGCCGACTTGTTGTCCGCCAGTATTTCCGTGGCAATGAACACCACAGCCTTTGGCTTGATGTCAGGTATTCCTTTATTGGTTTTTTACGTGGTTTTGACTGCCAAAACCGGTGAAATCGTTGACAGTCTGGAAATGGCGTCTGTTAAAACTCTAAGTGTTATTTCTAAAATGGCAAAACGCGACGCCGCGTAATCTACGCAGCAATAACTGTGTTAACAACGCTATATGTTTTAGGCCCATCAGGTTGAGGCCTTAGAAAGGCGGACAATAGACTATGTCACGAAGACATCATTACAAGGCTAAGAGTAAAGAGCCACCGGAAATGGACATCACAACCTTCCTCAACTTGATGGTTGTGTTAATTCCATTTTTGCTCATTTCCGCCGTGTTTTCTCGAATCACTATTATGGAACTCAATCTTCCGGCGGGAGCGGCTGCCGGCTCGGATGACAAAGCCAAAGTCACCATAGAGGTCATCGTCAGAGCAAAAAAACTGGAAATTGGTAACGGTAAAGGTATTGTTGCCGTGTTGCCCAATGTGGAAGAAGAAAAATATGATGTGCAACGCTTATCCGATTATTTGCAAAAAATAAAGAACAACTACCCCGATAAAACCGATGCTACCATCATGCTGGAACCTGATATTGAATACGAAAAAATGGTTCGCATAATGGATGTGGTGAGAAGTTACGAGATACCGCCGGCGGAAGGAGCGGAGTCGGCCGAAACGCAGAAAATAGCCCTGTTTCCGGATATGTCTATAGGCGAGGCGCCATGAAAAATACCCGGCGCATGAAACGCATGGCCCGCAACCATAAGAAAGGTATTCCGGGCATGAATCTTACATCCTTGATGGATGTGTTTACTATTTTGGTATTCTTTCTATTGGTGAACTCCGGCAGCAGTGAAGTGTTGGAGCCACCTAAACAAATTACCTTACCCGATTCCGTTGTTGAAACCAAACCTAGGGAAACAGTAGTCATTTTAGTAACACCGGACTTCGTTATTGTGCAGGGTGAGCAGGTGGTGGCGATGAGTGAGGTCATTGCCAGTAAAGAAATTGTTATAGCGCTGCGTGAAAAACTCATGGAAATAAAGGGAAATGTAATCGGGACAAGCACAAAAGCCATATCAGAGAGCAGCGAGGTGACCATACTGGCACACAAAACCATTCCCTTTAAGATATTGAAAAAGATAATGTCCAGCAGTACCTATGCCGGTTATGAGAAAATTTCCATGGCGGTTTTGCAAAAAGGCAAACAGAGTTGATTCGGGTAATTTGAGTGAGCGCTTTACAACAACAACGCACAAATTTTGAAGAACGAATCGCTGCGCTGCGCGATAAAGTCCATCTGCATCAAGAAGAAATAATACGTCTTGAAGGGGACCTTCAAAACGTCGATCATGAGCTGGATGATTTTCAGGACGAGCGCAAAAAGTTTCAGTTGGTCAGCGATATATGCCGAAATCTGGATGAGTTGAATGAGTTAGGCGCCAGTGATTTGTTCTGGGACGGTATTGCCACCGAAGAACAAGTTAAAGGTTATCTACAGAATCTTCGCGAAAAAGCCGATTTTTTTGAACGTAGAATCAAAAAAGTCACGGATAAGCATGAAGCCATACTTGAACAAATAAAGGAAAAAAATACTACAGTTAATTTTCTCCTGGAAGACATCGAAGAGTTATTGGAACAGGAGGAACAAAGCAAATATGAATATGTCGTCACGCGCGAAGTCAGGGAGATACCTTATCGCGTAATGGTCATGCCCTGGACTAAAAAGGGTGAAGACGAGAAAAAAGCACGAAACTTCGTAATAATTGCTCTACTGTTATCTTTGTTGTTTGGTGCATTGATTCCAATGATTACCATTCCGATTCAGGACAAAAAAAATATTAAAGTTCCCGAACGTTTGGCGAAGTTTATTAAAAAGCCCAAGCCTAAGCCGCAACCGAAACAGCAACCGAAACCGGAAAAGATTGAAGAACTAAAGAAAAAACCGACAGAAAAAGACCGTAAAGACGCCCGTAAAAAAGTGGAAAACAAAGGTGTCTTAGCGTTTAAGAACAATCTGGCAGACTTGTTAGATGATATGAATGATGTCAAATTGGGCGCCGAAGCGAGTTTGAATACCAGCGGTGCTACAGCACGACAACAAAGTCGCAATATTTTGACCTCCCAAGCCGCCAGTGGCAGTGGTGGTATTAAAAGTTCCAGTCTAAGTCGCAGTGTTGCAGGTGCGGGCGATAAACTCAGTGCTGTGGCCTTCTCTCGTGTAGAAAGCGCTATTGGAACTGCAGCCGCAGAAGACCGACCCTTGAGCGACGGACCGGGACCGGCCCGTACCGATGAGGAAATCCAAATTGTGTTTGACCGGTATAAAGCGGCGTTGTACCGCATTTATAACCGTGAACTGCGCAGTAACCCAACACTACAGGGTAAAGTCGTGTTGAGAATAACCATAGCGCCCGACGGCAGTGTAACAAAATGTAAGGTGGAAACTACGGATATGGATTCGAAGAAACTACTGGACAAAATAGTCGAACGGGTTAAGAAGTTCAATTTTGGGGCTAAAGACGGCGTGCCCACCATTACCATACTATATCCCATCGATTTTCTGCCTGCATCTTAGGCGAATCGAGGTTTATTTCAACTGGAAAGAAAAACAGGAGAGCGAAAGGTTTGTAGAGCTTAAATAAAAAAATGTGAACCAGTGTCTGTCAAATTTGAGACTTTACGTATAGACGAGGCCAGAGCCTTGCGGTCGAATTAGAGATTGGTTCCAGAAACTGACAATTGAGGATAGTTGTAATAATGGCAGTAAGGACGTACTTGTCAGGATTTGCAGTGCTCGTAAAAAGGGCAGGGCTCTTTATTGCCTTGTTTTTATTGAGCAGCGGTCCTCTGTTCGCCAATCATCAGGATTGTGGCGAAAACACTGCCAATTTTTCACCTTCCGTTGTCCGGTATGATAGCTCCGTCACAGAAAGTTACTGCCTACTATGCGGTATCGGACAAATTAAAATAATCATTACTAATTCCTCAACCGGAAACATGGAAAATTTTACAGTAAACCATGATTTTCGCAATACCGATTTGGAATATATTCCCGGTTCCACCACTTACACAGTTAATGGAGGTGGCGGCGGGCCCGGCGGTAATCCCACGCTGACAGCATCCGGCCGTATACTCACATGGGACGCGGGGGATATTCCCGCTCTGGCGTTGGTACCTCGGTCGCCCAATCACAACTACGATACGGTTGAGATCACATTCCAGGTGAGAAGCCGTTCCGGTACAGAAGAAAATCTCGTCAACGTTACTCGTGATGTCGAAGCCGGCGCAGCATACACTTTTTGTCCGGGAACGGTATGGGAATCCAACGAGCTAAATACGGACCGGATTGTGTTACCGCTGTGGGAACCACAGCCTAGTGTTATTAAGCGTGGCCGTAATGTTGATGCAGGACAAAACAATTACACCGCCACTGTATATGGTAATACCAACGACGATGTAATTTGGCGGATTCGAATCAGAAACTCAGGTCGTGCCGATCTCGAGGATCTGACATTTGATGATTTGATGAGTGGCAGTAATTTTCAAATCAATTTTGCCTGCCCGTCACAGGGTGAAGCCAACGCTATTGCTACCGCGGATGGGGTAGGTCCGGTGGGAAACTGTATTACTGCGTCCAATAACATCAATAATTTTCCTGTGGATGATCCTTTTGGAAATCCCGCCAACGATGAGAATGCGACATTCGTCGACGTCCCCGCCGGGGGGTTTACCGATGTGTTTTTGGTAGGCAAGATACTTAACTCGTGCGACCCCAACAGTAACAATACGGTCCGTAATGTGGAATGGGGTTGCGAGGTGGATAACCCGGATGGAGGTATCAGCCAAACCTCCACAGGCACTACCGCCGGAACATCCACTACCACTTTGAGCTCCCGTGTCAACAATGGGGGACTGAATATCAGTCGCAGTATCAGTGGAACAAACCCGGGGCAACCGGCAGGGAGCAAAGGAGTGGTGACCATCACCATTACCAATAACACCGGTGGTACGGTTAAGAACATTCATCTACGTGATCTGCTACCGCCTGAGTATATCATGGACCCTACTTACGACCCGGCTAACGGCGCCACGATTAATGTGACTCCTGCCTACGGAAATGTATATCCCGGTATGGTGGATCGTATTGTGTGGGCCAATCCCGCAGCCAACACCTTACCCTTAACCAGCACCAATCCAGCAGAACCGCTGGCTAATACGCAACCGGAGTTTGATTTGATCAGTTCCTCGGTCCACCCGGATCATAGCGATCAACGCAATCTCCTACGTCATGGAGATGTTGCAGAGATTCGTTTTGGTGTCGTCATGATTCCTCAACCCGGATATGATCCTTATGACTTGCGGGCTAACTTGGATTTGCGCGAAGAAGTCACGGCGGATCTTACCGATCCCAATAATGCCGCTGCGATTACCAATCGCCTTTGGGTTACCTTTGAGCAGTTTTGTAATCCGGGTATCACCCAACAAGCCTCTTCTTTTCCTTACATTGATGTATTCAATTCGAACCCTGAAGACTTGGATATTGATATAAGCGGCACCGAGCTGATTTTCATTCTAACCAACGATACCAGCACTCCACTGCCACTACAGGTAGCGTTACGAAATCGCGGCGGGCATACAGCGGATGATTTTACGGCCTATGTCACCTTTGGTGCGACCATGGATGTAGTCAGCGCACCGGGGGCTTGCAGCGTGACGACGAACCCCTTGGAAGTCTGGGATGACCCGGCAGATCTACCTGCAAATGCAACGATATACGAATGCCGCAGCAGTGGAGTTGGAAGTATAGCGCCGGGGCAAACACGCAATTTAAATTTTGAGGTAATCAAAAGCAGTGATTCTGCTGACCTGGCCGCCGATGATCTATCTTTTCGTGCCGATGTCATCGGTGAAATTACGTTGGCAGATGGCAGCTTATTGTGGTTTCCAACGCCACAAAACCCCATCGCGAGGATTGATCCCATAGTGAATCGGGCTAATAACTATTCCTTTGATGGTATTCGTGCCCGCGTGATTGGGTTTAATCTTGAAAAAGATTTACTGGGAACCTGCTCGGAAAACAATCCTCCGGCCATATTGCCCGATCGTTTGAATCAAATCGGTGAAGAATGTACTTATAATATCCATACCGGTGGATGGTTCGGATTCCAAACACCGGGGTTCACTTATATCGCCGTACAGGCCATTACGGTAACGGACGAGTTACCAAATGGTCAGGCTTACATTTCTTCCAGTGATCCTTATCTCACCAGCGATCCTGCCATCCTCAGTATTGCCTTGGCGCCCGTGGCGACACCGCCTTTACTGCCTTTGGATGAAGGCTGGTTTACCTGGAGCTTTAATCAAGATACGGTCAACGAGCGCATCACTGTGCGTGATCAATGGTTTGATGTTAATGTCACAACGCGGTTACTGAACGATCCGGTGGACGACCGGTCTGCACCGAATCAACACGCAGCGCTAAGTACAAATGTATTGAATTCGACGTTTCAGGCAGTTTTTTACAATGACGTATTGGGTGCAGAAGAGGTTTTCAACCTGGGTGAAAATACCATTGGTTATCCAAGGGAGTCTCTGCGTCGGGTCGACTTAACTGTGACTGAACCACTGATTGCCATGGTAAAAGAAGTTTGTAACGAAACTTTATACGGTGTTGGTACCAGTTGTAGTAACTTCGTTACTTTGGCGAATGATGGAGATACTCAGGACTCCTACATCTACCGTATCACATTAAGCAATGAAGCCATTGCTTCCGCTGTGGACCGCGCGCCAGCCTACAATATTATCACTACTGACGTGCTGGACCCCAGTGATATGGTGTATGTTCTGCCGTTTGGCAACGATGGCTTGGATAATGATGGTGATGGTCTTATCGATGCTGCGGATACAGATGGTGAAGGCAGCATCAGCGACAATACCGTGCAAAATGGTTTGGCACCCACCATCATCGCCTCCCACACCCACAGTGTGGCCCTACAACGGCTTAATCCCGGCGCATCCATTGTGATGTACTATCGCATAGATCCCGATGATTCGGTAGCACCGGCACAGCAATTGGTGAACAATGTCAGTGCGGTTTATGATTCACTGGAAGGCAATTACGGTAACCAGACGGTGGTGCTGTCCGCCAATAGTACGCTTGGTGGTGCCAGAGTCTATAGCTCAGCGGTGGCATCGGCGACGGTGCAGATCCTTCCTTTGCAGACTTATCCCAAAACGGTTTTGCGATTGTCCAATACAGCACTAAACGGGGTACAACCACAGCCTGTTTCCATTGGTGAAGAAGTGGAATATGAATTACGCGCATCCATACCCGTGGCCAATTTGCAGGACTTCTATATTCGCGATGTATTGCCCGCCGGTTTAAGTTGTGTGGAAGCCCCGGTGGTGAATTTGGATGCGCCCCCATATAGCGATGCCGGGTTTTTCCCCGGTGGGCAGATCACCCCCAGTTGCAATGAAAATCAGGTCTATTGGTACTTTGGTAACCAGGAACTAACCACGGCACCTGATGCACGGTCCCGATTTGATTTTTATGTGCGCTTTATTGCCAGGCTGGATAATAATGCAAGCAATAACGATGGTGGAACGGTTAGCAACGGAATGCCGGCGACATCAACATTGCTACATTACTTGAATGATGCGGGTACTGATGTCAATCTGGATTTTTCCCAGCATGATCTATTGGTTCGCGAACCGAATATTGTTCTGAGTAAAACCTATGAAACCATCAGTGCGGATGCGGGAGATGTGTTGACGGTGACTATAACGGCGCAAAATACCGGTACTGCGACAGCGTACAATTTACGTGTATTGGATGATTTGACCGGTCGTCACCAGACATTTCTTAACAATGTCAGCGGTACCGATCCTCCGGATATTGTTGATACGACCTTGTTTGGTGCGAATCAACCGGTGTTCCGTTGGAATAGGACAAACCCAAACCATGCTATAGCTCCGGGGCAGAGCATCAGTTTTCGATTTGAAGTACTCGTTGACTTGAGTGCTCAACCCTTACAAATACTGGAGAACACGGTACAGGCAGATTGGACCTCATTGCCGGGACAGGATACCGCCCTTAACAGTTCCTCATTGATTGGGGCCAACGGCAGCGCCGACGGGATGAGAATCGGTGCGCTACCAAACGCTGCGAACCCCATTAACGATTACGAAACCTTCGCATCAGCGCAATTCAGTGTACCACCATTGAGTATCACGAAAACCGATGTGGATGCTGCAGATCCGGCACAAATCGGCAGGCACAAACATTTCCAACTTCGTATTAATTTGCCGGAAGGTACTACCCAACAATTGAGTATTAGGGATCAATTGGATGTGACCGGTTTAAGCTACGTTTTGTCACACAACAGTGATTACGCTATCAGCTATACATTTAATGACATCGACTTGATTAACGGACAGACTCCGCAGGAATCCGCTTTATTGGCAGTACCCGCGGACGGTACCACAGGGAATATCGATTGGAACGTGGGCACAGTTACAACTGTGATGGAGGATGACACCGCAACTGCAGCATTGGTGAATCCCTATATACTCATTGACTATTTCGTCCGCATTAATAATGATCTGAATACAAATGTGGGAGATACGCTGCAAAACGCAGCCGGCATTACCTATCGACACGGACAGACCGGCGCTGTACAAAGTGTCGGGGATACGACTGCAGTGGTGACCGTGGTAGAGCCCTTGTTGACCTTGAGCAAAAGCGTAAACCCCACCACACCACTCATTGGCGGAGATACGCCCGTCTACACCTTAACCATTAGCAATGTTGGCAACGCTGTGGCTTATGATGTCAACATTGTTGATACCTTACCACCACAATTACAGTTGGATAACAACTTTACACCCACCGCGTACCTGGACGCCGTACCGATTCCCGGTTTTGTTGCCACGCCAGGCGGGTCGCCATCCGGTCCCTTGATTTGGGGACGGGGTAATGCAGACGAAACCTTGGATATACCTCCGGGTGGCGTACTGTTATTGACTTATCGCGCTGTTGTTACTATAGCTCAACCCAATGCCAGTTTCAGTAACAGTGTATTAGTGGATTGGACATCATTGCAGGGCGATAGCGTTTATGAACGTCATGGTAACGGTTGTCCCGCCATTGTTGCCCCCAACGATTACTGTGTTGGACCGGCTTCGGCTCAAAGTGTTGCCGGTGATAGTAACCGTTTGAGCAAAATGGTGATTGCGGACACTTTTGTCGACGCCGGTAGTTCGGCGACGGATGGCATTGTTCGTGTGGGCGACTTGGTGACCTATCGTCTGGAGTTAAACCTGCAACCGGGGATGACTCGCGCGGTAAGCATCGAAGACATATTACCTCCCGGCATGGCATTTTACGATGTGGTCTCTATTAACGGCGACACGACAGTCGATTACGAATCACCGCTGTTGGGACTCGGTTCCAATTTTGTGTATAACCCCGTTGTCACCACGGCTCTACCGACTATGGGACAAACCGGTAACCTTCAGTTTAATTTGGGGGATGTGTATAACAACCCATTGGGCGACGCGGGGACCGATACCCTGGTGATTGAATACAGGACTCAGGTTATGCCCGATACTCTGGCGCATCAAGCCTCAGTCTCCCTGGATAACCTTGCTACCCTAAATTATCTGGATGCCGCCGGAGTCGCGGTGGTGGATCCGGCTCGTTTACAAAGCGGTGCGTCTATTACTGTATGGCAACCCATCATCCCCACACTGACTAAAGTGGACCGGAGTGGTCGGACCAGTGTGGCCAACGTCAGTCTGGGTTCGGATATTATGAACTTCCGTGTGGAAGCTTGTAATACCACTGGTTTGGCTCCGGCTTACAGTCTCAGTTTCAGTGATACTCTGGCCATGGAACTGGATGAAACCAGTATCTCAGGCCCAATGAACGGTGCAGGACAACCGGATGTGTATCTAAACGGTGCTATGGCAGTGGCAGGTGTTGATTATGTATACACGGCTCCAGTGGTCCGTGGGGGCAGCTTTAATATTCTCACATTGGCTCCCATGCACGCCGGTCAGTGTATTCAAGTGGATTACGATTTGGGTTTTCATACCGATATTGCCTCGAATCAAACTTGGAACAATAGTGTTTTGTTGCAGGAGTACTGGTCATTACCCAATGCGTCCGGGCAGCGCTATGCTCCCGTAGGTCCAGCTACCTTTGCCATGACAAACGGTATGGTAATCATCGATCCTCCGTTGAAAACTCTAGTGCAACCAGCTTCCGGTGAGGCTTCAATCGGTGAGGAAGTGATATATGAAATACGTGTACCGGGTACAGCAGCCAATGCCGTCCTATACGATGTGGTGGTCAGCGATGTGCTGCCTCCATATTTGGAATTTGTGACAGCAATAGAGGTCAGCGGATCCGGTTTCGTGCTGGTCAACAACAGCGTTGCGCCCGGCAATGTCAGCCTGAGCCTGGATACCATTCCGGCCGGCAGTCAAGCCGTGATTCAATTACGCACTCGGGTTGCCAATAACGCCCAGACCAATGCCGGGCAAAGTGTGCTCAATTCGGTATCCTACAGTTATGCATTAAGCAGTGCAGGCCCTGTAGTCAGTGGTGGTACTGCCGGTGCAGCACCGCTCAGGATTATAGAGCCTCTGCTCAGCCTCAGTAAAACGGTAAGCAATGTCACCAATCCCGGCTTGGTCGCTGACGCCGGTGATGTATTACGATTCAGTCTGACCCTGACAGCGTCCGGTGGCGTGGCGGCAGATAACTTCGCCGACGCCTTTGACATCACCGTGCAGGACAATTTAAGCCTGGGATTACAGTATATACCTGGAACCTCTGTAGTAACCGGGGTTTACAACGCCACGGCCAACAGCGTCAGCGATCCCATACTGAACAATGGGGACGGTGTGAATTCCGCACAAACGTTATCCTGGAGTGCACCGGAAAGTAATGCACAGATTCATGTGTCCGAAGGGAGTACGGTCGTTCTAAGCTACGACGTGAAAGTGTTAGATAACGTATTGTCGAGTCAGGTCTTGCTAAACCAAGCGGTCGCGCAATGGAGCAGCCTGCCGGGCGATTCAAATTACGAACGCAATGGCAGTGGGTCACCACCGGAAAACGATTATTTCACCACACCGGCATCGGCGTCCGTATCAGTACCGGCGAACAATATTCAAAAAACTCGACTAACTGACACATACGGCGCTTTAGATAACCAAGTTCGCATCGGGGATGTTGTCGAGTTTGAATTGCGCATACAACTGCACGAGGGTACCAGCCCTGATGTGGTGATTACCGACACCTTACCGCAGGGGCTTGCCTTTGCCGGTGTCGTAAGTATCAATGGAGATACACTGGCTCCATATAGCGCAGCGGCTCCATTGATCCACGATGATGTAGTGGAAGTGCTGCCAATCGGTGACCCACGTGTAGGAGCGACGAGTTTTAGTTTGAATTTTGGAACGGTGCTCAATCCCGGAGACAATATTCTCACTAACAATGAAATAGTTGTTAGTTATCGAGCCCTGGTGTTGGAGGATGTCTTTCCGCATTTACCGTCTATAGCATTAATAAATACAGCGAGCCTGAGTTACACCGACGTTATCGCTACGGCGAGCCACGGTGCGAGTGACACATTAGTTCTGCAACAACCGCTTTTGAATCTGAGTAAAACGGCAGCTCCCAACAATGGCGATACAGTGTTGGATGCCAATGAAGTGGTAACTTACACTGTTAACATAGCAAATAACGGCGCGTCACCCGCCTACGATACCTCGGTTGTAGACATCATCCCGCAAGGAATGCGTGTCAACGGTATTACTACCCTAAGCATGCAACTACTTACCAGCGGCACAGTGCTGCCTGTAATGCAGGCAGTATACGATGACCAAAGCGGAACCGCCACCTGGAACCTGGATGTGGGAGTCAGTGACGCTTACAGTATTCCAGTCGGTGATACGCTGCAAATCATTTATCAGGTACAGGCAGATGCGGATTTAGCGCCTGGATTAACTCTAAATAACCAAGTACGGGCGCAGCGATACTACTCCTTCGATAATGATGCCACCCCTGTATTGGGTAATACTACCGGTGTAGCACAGATCTATGGTCCCAGTAACACCGCAATCGCCGGTTTAAGTACAGCAGCGGCTAATCCACTGGATAAACAAAATACGGTAACCACGGCAGCCGTGGGTGTGCCGTTTAGTTATCGTATCATTGTGCCCGCGAGTCCCATGACCACTGCATTACACGATGTGCGCATATTGGACGACTTAAGTGCTTCCAGTGCGGATATGTCATTTGTCAGCGTCAGCCGCATATCCGGTTCCCAAACCTGGAATCCGGTTAACACAGGTACAGCTGTTAATGTGGTCATCGAGGATGTGAACGGCGGTATCTATATTCCTGCCGGGGAACAAATTGAAATTGAATTAGTTGTGGTCTTGAACAACTCGGCGGTGAATATCAGTGGTTTATTTTTTAACAATACAGCCACATATACCTACAACCGGGTGAATGATGATGTAACCACTCAAGCCAATGGAGCGCCTGATACTACAGCCGATATGCAAATCGTCGGCCCGGATAATCTGACTTTACAAAAAAGCGGTCCGGCGCAAATTCGTGTCGGTGTAGCGGCACAATATCGCTTGGATATTCACAACACCGGTACGGCAACGGCCTGGGATGCCACTGTCACCGACCTGCTGCCCAACCCGGTTCCAGGCGGTATGTGTGACGACACGGCACCGGTAATCGTCAATGCGCAAGTGTTCCAGGCAGATGGAATAACACCCGTCAGCCCGTTGTTGATGGAAAATACAGATTATCGCCTGGAGTGGGTACCCGGTACTCCCGTTTGTCGTTTCAGTTTTATCGCTGTCTCCAGCGCCGCGGCCATTCCTGCAGATCATCGACTGGTCATTCTGTACGACGCTTATTTGGACCAGGACAGTCTGAATAATATCAGTTTGAGTAATATTGCCGGTGTCACGCAGTGGTTCAGTGGTGATACGGATAATGCAATTGTTGGCGGCGGTGCTATGGGACCAATCCGAACCTACAGTCGTGTGATCACGGATGGAACCCCGACCGTGCTGGATCACGAAGATATTTATACCACCATTACAGAAGCGGCCGTCATTGTCTTACAGAAAACTGTTGCTAACGTCAGTACCGGAGAAAATCCGGCGCTGACGGCTTCGCCGGGCGACCGTCTGCGCTATCGGATTAGTGCATACAATCAAAGCACGGTGGCGCTTAATGGGTTTTCCATCCAGGATGAATTGGATCGGCTCAATATACCGGCCGCGTTTGTACCGGGTAGCCTGACCATTGTCAGCGTGCCCACAGGTTCTGACATTTCCAATACTAATTCCATTGGCGGGGCTCAGGGCAGTGGGCTTTTGGATGTGCGTAACCTGTCCTTGGGGGCTATGGGAGAGGTGGACGAATCGTTGATCATTGAGTTTGAAGCGGTCCTGGCACCGGTATTGGAAAGTGCCAGGGTAGTCTTGAACCAAGCACAGTTACTGTATCCCAATTGGCCCATCATACCCAGTGACGACCCCAACGTGAACGGTAGCGATGATCCCAATGTCCTTGGTGATGAAGACCCTACGCCAGTGGCTATTGTTTCCAGCCCCTGGCTGCAAGTGCAAAAGATATCAGATGATATTACCGGCTTAGCGACGGAGTTAATGCCTGGCGATATTTTGCGTTATACCATCACGGTGCGTAATCTGGGCACGGAAAACGCGGTGAATGTAATGATGCGTGACCAGGTACCGGCGAATACGACTTATGTGACGGATTCGACCCGACTCAACGGCATAGCCGTCCCTGATCCCGCAACCGGTGTGTCACCCTTGCAAAGTGGACTGATGATCCATGCTCCCGTGAGCCCAACACCCGGTTACCTACCCGTGGGCGCGGCAACGGATTCCACCTATATGGCCGTGATTCACTTTGACGTACGCATCAATATGGATGCGATCAACGGCAGCATCATTTCCAATCAGGCTTATGTAAACGCTTACGGCGTTGGCAGTGGCCCATTGACAGCGGAGCAACCGTCAGATGATCCCAATACGGCATTGCCCGATGATCCAACCTTGGATGTGGTGGGTAACCTGCCGTTTGTGGATTCACAAAAGACAGTGAGTTTGGTGGTGGACAATGGTGCTCCGGGATTTGTAGACCCTGGTGATGTCTTGCGTTACACCATCATCACCACCAACTATGGGGCGGTACCTGCGACGAACGTAATCCTACGAGATGCTGTACCGCTCAATACGACCTATGTAGCGAACACGGTCACCCTGAACGGGTTACCGGTTGGTCAACCGGACGCTGGTGTGTCGCCGCTTATTGCGGGAGTTGCTCTCAGTTCTTCCGATCTGACGCCGCCGGTACCGGAGGTGGGTTATATCTCTCCGGGTGCCAGTGCCGGAGTAACTTTTGATGTGGAAGTCAACGCCGGAGTCGCACCAGGGACCGTGATCAGCAACCAAGGATTTATCTACAGTCTGGAATTACCGCTGGAACCCACCGATGCCGATGGTATCGACAGCAATGGTGATCAACCCACATTGATTGTAGTAGGAAATGCCCAACAATTATCCATTACCAAACAAGTGAACGTGGTTGGCGGCGGGGTAGCCACAGCGGGTGGTCAATTGGAATACCGGGTTACCGTAACCAATATCGGAGCGGTGCCTGCCGCTAATGTGGTTATCAGCGATAACCTGGATATGCCGTTGGTAGGGCAGAAAACCTATGTAGTAGGTTCGGCTACCCTAAACGGTCAGAGCAGCGGAATCAGTGTAACAGCCGGAACGATTGGCGCAGATTACTGGAATACATACGGATATCTGGCACCGGGGCAAAGCGCCACATTGCGTTTTCTGGTGAACCTAAACCCGACTTTGTCTATGGGCACGCGGGTGACTAACATTGCACGCGTAGATTGGGATATCAACCGTTTTGCCGAAGCGACTGTCTCGGTGGATATTGGTGGTGCTCCGGGACAAGGCGCTCTGAACGGTCAGTTGTGGCACGACAGCAATTTTAATGACGTCGCCGACAGTGGTGAGCGTCCTTTAGAAGCCTGGACCGTGCAAGTGTATTTTCGCGGTACTTTGCTGGCAAGCACCTTGACTGATAGCGGTGGACATTACCGACTGAGTGGGCTTATGCCCAATTATTTGAGTGCGGATCGCTATGAACTACGGTTTGTCGCTCCGGGGGCCGGAGTTAACAGTGCCAAGCTGGGTCTGACCAGTTCCGCTTTCAACGATGGTTTGCAGCATATCCGGGATATTATCGTCGCCTCCGGTAATAACCTACAGGATCTTAATCTGCCCATAGATCCTAACGGCGTGGTTTATGATTCCATTGTCCGCACCCCCATAGCCGGAGCTGTATTGACGCTGGTACATGCTGCCAATGGTCAAGCCGTACCGGCCGCTTGTTTTGACGATCCCGCTCAGCAGGATCAACGCACGCTGGCCGACGGTTACTACAAATTTGATCTAAATTTCAGCCAGGTACAGTGTCCACCTGGTGCCAACTATCTAATTCGCGTGACGCCCCCCAGTGGTTTCAACGCAGGCGAATCCATAGCCATACCGGCTCAGAGCAATACAGTCACGGTGGCATTTGTTTTACCCACTTGTCCGGGAACAGGCCAAGATGCGGTTATGGCTACAGGACAGCACTGTGAGGTTCAGACCTTTGCCACAGCACCGCCACCCAGCATTGCAGCGCGTGCGGTGGGTACGGAATACCACCTGCATTTGACTCTGAGCAACAGCTTAATTCCGGGTCATAGCCAGATTTTTAACAACCATATTCCTCTGGACCCGGAGTTGGAGCAAGCCGTAGCAATCACGAAAGTGAGCTCACGAGTGACAGTATCTCGGGGTGATCTGGTTCCTTACACCATCACCATTACCAATACCTTGCCGGTGACAATGACACAGGTGGTTGTGGAAGACGATTTTCCGGCGGGTTTTAAATATGTCAAAGGTTCGGCGCGTTTGGATGGCGTTGCCGTAGAGCCGCAAGTGAATGGAAATCGACTGAGCTGGGACCTGTCTACCGTGCAGGTGAACGCAAAACACCGAATTCAGTTGTTATTCGCCGTGGGAGGAGCGCTGATAGAGGGGAAATATGTTAACCGTGCCCGTGTAATAAGTAGTTTACTGGCCGATAACATCTCCGAGGAGGCCTCTGCAACGGTTCGGGTTGTACCCGATGCTACTTTAGATTGTTCTGACATAATTGGTAAGGTTTTTGATGACAGCAATCAAAATGGCATTCAGGACGGATCGGAGCCGGGGTTGGCTGGTGTGCGCCTGGCAACGGCCAACGGCTTATTGCTGACTACAGATGCGTACGGCCGTTTTCACATCAGTTGTGCCATGGCGCCGGATGAACGAAGAGGTAGCAATTTCATATTAAAACTGGACGATCGTACCCTTCCCAGCGGATTCCGTATGACCACGGAAAATCCCAGAGTTCAGCGTATTACTCGCGGCAAACTCCATAGTTTCAATTTTGGTGCGTCCTTGTATCGATTAGTGAGTTTGGATGTGGGAGACGGTGTATTTGAACCCAATACAGCCAAAGTGCGGCAGCAATGGGAACCGCGTTTTGACGTGTTGCAGCAACAGTTGTTATTAGGCCCGGCGTTATTGCGGATCAATTACCTGGCGGATGTGGAGTCTGAGGATTTGGTGAGAAAGCGGATCAGATTGATAAAACAGCGAATTTACAAATTTTGGCAAAAAAATAGCACATACAGACTGAAACTGGAAACCAAACTGTATTGGCGTCACGGTGAAGCGATACCGTAAAGCCCTGTGAAAGAATGGAAAATGATGCAAATATTGCATAAAAACAAATGGTTACTTGCACTGCTGTTGATGGTGGGGAACCCTTTGTCGCCAATTTTCGCGCAGGAGTCGCAACAATCCGTGGAAACCGGCGGCCACGGTGTGGAGGAAACCAATCTAATTGGTGAAAACACGGAACAACAACTGGATCCTTCGGGGGAATTCGCTCAATGGCGCAAGAAATTCGCCGACGATGATGGTGAAGTCGAAAAGGGCATACAAAAAGTACTGGAGAAAAAAGTCACCACTAAAAAACTCAAAGGACTGGTTCCTCCCATTCGATTTAAATCCGGCAAGGCTGATATTCCTGAGGAGTTCATCGACAAATTGCGGGAAATTCTCCACAGCATGAAAGACCGTATTAACGTGCGTTTGCATTTCATCGGCCATACGGACAACGTCAAACTGCGCGGTCGTGCTATGGACAAATATAAGGACAATATGGGGCTGTCTCGTGAACGGGCAGGAACCACCGCGGAATACTTTCAACGGGCTCTCGGGTTACCACCGGAAGCCATATCCTATGAGGGATTGGGCGAGACCAAACCCGTTGCGGACAATAGTACTGCTGCCGGTAAAGCGCAAAATCGTCGAGTGGAAGTTCAAGTGTGGTACGACGAAGTGGAAGAGGTCAGTGTGGACCGTGAGGTGGAACTGGATCAGAAAATCAAACGGATTCAAGTATGTCGAGTGGAAACCGTCTGTAAGATTCGCTACAAAGTAGGGCATTCCAAACGAGCCAAACTTAAAAATCTGGTACAACCGTTTCCTTATGAGGCCGACGAGTTCACTATTCCGGAGCAATATGTAAAGCAATTACGCCAGGCTCTGCACAATCTTCGCGACAAAGAAAACGTGAAAATGCG
The DNA here is from genome assembly GCA_029882975.1 of Gammaproteobacteria bacterium. Taxonomy (NCBI): domain Bacteria; kingdom Pseudomonadati; phylum Pseudomonadota; class Gammaproteobacteria; species Gammaproteobacteria bacterium. The sequence goes on along the minus strand of JAOUJW010000005.1, from coordinate 198,912 downwards.
TTTTATTGCGCACACGGACAATGTTCCTTTAATGGGACGAGAAGCACGCATATATGGTGATCATGTAGGCTTATCCAAGTCCCGAGCAAGGCGTTTTGCTGTGGCAGTGCAGGAAGTCATGAAATTGCCCTCCAGCGCAGTGGACAGTGATGGTAAAGGTACCGGTGCCCCTATTGCATCAAATAACTCCGAACGCGGCCGAGCCTTAAACCGGCGTATCGAAGTGGAATTCTGGCACGACGATCCATTGGAAGAACTTCCGGATGAACCCCAAATCTGTCCCGAAGCCGATGCTGCTGAAACGGTGGAACGAATCTACAATCCTCCGGAAGGAGAAATTAAAGCTGTAGTGTTTGAAAAAGGTCAGCCGGTGTTTCCTGTGGGTTACACTCGGCGTCTAGCCCGCGCCATGGAAGATATAAAAGATAAAGGTAATGTACGCTTACGCTTTATCGGCTACATCAGCAATGAACGTTTAGACCGACGTACGGCTATGGTGTATGGAGACGATATAGGCTTATCCACAGCCCGGGCGCGACGAGTCATGGATTCGGTAAAACAAGAAATGCAACTCAAGGACAAGCAGGCGGAGTTTGAAGGCCGAGGTTATGTGCAGTCCAGTGATGTTGCCAACACCGGCTTCGTGGAAATGGAAGAGTCGCGGGTGGAGGTCCGGATTGTCTATGATGAGTTGGCGTATTTGGATGACAGTGAAGGGCTGGAAATTAAACGCCTGACACGTGCAGTACAGCCCAAGAATCCCTATGAATTGAACCTGATGCGTATCTCAGTTGACGGACAACCGATTAACGATCCCAACAAAAATATCCCTGACGTGCAACGTTGTACCGATGTCGCACTGGATAAAGCAAAAATCCAGTTTAAGTTTGACAACCTGTCCGTTAAACCGCGACTCAATGTTACCGCTTGGCCCAACGTAATATCTTTGCTGGATAAAGCCGCCACTGAGATACGGGAGAACCAGGTCGATTTTGCGCTCTACAGTAACTATCCCTCGTTTATTACGTCTGCAGAAGTACGCATCTTTTACTCTTCGCAATCTGTTGGAGATACTCCGGCCTATATCGTACCTTTGGACACGGATGGTAGAGGTTTTTGGCGATTGAATCCGGAAGATTTGTTGAATCGCTATAGCACACCCGGTATTACCCTCAAATACGTGCTTAGGGTATACAACAAGGACAAGCAGTTTGACGAAACGGCAGAACAGAGTATCCGCGTCGTCGATAAACTGCAAACCGATATCAGTGTGGTGGATAAACAAGAACAAATGCTGTTGGGATACGGTGAAAATCGTCTGGCCCGTAACAATATCCCTTTACAGGGTGCCAGTGTCTGGGCTCGCGGACAACACATTCCACCCGGACACAAGGTATGGTTTGCTGGAAACGAAATTCCGGTCAGTCAGGATGGCCAATTTATCAGCGAGCTGATATTGCCACAAGGCCTCCACAGTGTCGAAGTTGCAGTGACTGATGGCAATGGTAATGGTGATGTGTATCTGCGTGAAGTGCAGTTAGGTCAGAAGGATTGGTTTTACGTGGGTATTGCCGATGTGACCCTATCTCGTGACCAAACCAACGGTCCGGCAGCTTTGGCGACGGGCGATCAATCTCATTACGACAATGATCTCAGTGTAGACGGTCGTTTGGCATTTTATACCCGAGGGCGTTTCCAAAACGGCTGGAGTTTAAAAGCCAGTGCCGATACCCGTGAAGGTCCACTGGAAGACTTGTTTAACAACTTTATGAACAAGTCACCCGATTCCGTGTTTCGCCGTATCAACCCTGATTACTACTACCCCACCTACGGTGACGATAGCAGCGTAGAAGAAGACGCGCCGACCTCCGGTAAATTTTATACCAAGCTGTACAAAAACAAAGATCACGTGCTGTGGGGCAATTTCAGTATAGATTACACCGATAACAATTTAGCGCATGTGGATAGACGCCTGTATGGATTTAATACTCACTTCGAGTCCGATTCCACTACTTCATTCGGTGAACGACGTTACAGCTGGGATGTGTTTGCCGCTCAACCGGGAACGGTGGCGGGTCGAGATGAGTTTCGTGGCACGGGAGGTTCTTTATACTTTCTGCAACATCAGGATCTCATGAGCGGATCTGAGCGGGCGCGCATTGAAGTGCGTGATGCTCTGTCCGGAATGGTGCTGAGTGTAAAAAATCTCGCCTATGGTCTGGATTATACCGTTGACTACATTCAAGGTCGGGTTATGCTGAATCAAGCGCTGTCACCTTCCAGTGACAATGGGATGTTGATAGATACGGGAGATTTTAGCGGTAGCCACCAATATTTAATCGTGCGCTATGAGTACACTCCCGGGTTTGACGATATGAATGATCTGGCAATGGGGGGGAGGGCGCATTACTGGATGGGTGACACCTTGAAACTGGGTATAACGGCCGATAAGAACGACATCAGTGCATCTAAAAGTACGCTGAATGCGATGGACGTTATGTTTCGCATGAGTCCGGGAACCTGGATTAAGTACGAATATTCCATTAGCAAGGGCGCCGTGGCCACTGCCGCTTTGTCGGCCGATGGTGGTTTTGATTTTCAAAGCGTAAACAACAACGGATTTAGCGACAGTGCGAATGGCCAGCGACTGGATGCCGCTGTTCGAGTGCAAGAGTTTATCCCTGGCTTAGAGGGTAGTTTAAATTACTATCGACAAGACTTGGAAGCCGGGTATGCGGCACCCGGTATTATTACCAACAAAAGCACAATACAAACAGGTGGTAGTCTGGAGCTGCCATTTGATGCGTACACAAAAATTAAAGTGAAATCTGATGCCAAAGTACAGAAAGACGGCCTGGAAACCCGTGCCTCGGAATTAAACCTGGATCGCAAGATAGACGCTTACTGGAATATGTCGTTTGCCGTGCGAGCCGATGAACGCAGCGACAATTCACCGGTTGTTCCAGCGACTCAAAAAGAAGGGAAACGCAATGATGCTGCCTTAAAACTCGGGTTTGACTCCAATGCCAATTGGTCTGCGTACGGTTACTATCAGGAAACCTTGCAAATCATCGGTACACGCGAACGTAATACGCGCGTGGGTGTGGGCGGTGATTATCGCAGCGGCGATCGCTTGACGTTTAACAGTGAACTGTCCACCGGACATTTGGGGCATGGTGCCACATTAGGTGCCGATTACAAAATGACGGATACCACAAATATCTATAGCAGTTATACGCTGGAGAACGAGCGCAGTGACAACGGAGTTCGGGCTCGTAAAGGCAACATGGCCTCAGGTTTCAAAACCCGCTACTCGGATAGTAGCAGTATCTATCTTGAAGAAAAATACAGCCACGGCGATACGCCTACCGGCTTAACCCATTCCATGGGGTTTGATCTGGCACCCACCGACAGCTGGAACTTTGGTGCCAGTCTGGATAGCGGCAAATTGCGTGATAGCAACACCGGAGCCGAGATAGAACGCAATGCAATGGGCCTAAGCCTGGGATACAAAATGGATTTGATCACCTATGCCGGTGCCATAGAATATCGTCGTGACGAAACCCAACAACCCAATCTTAGTTTGAGCACCCGAACTACCTGGTTGGCTAAAAACAGCTTTAAATACACGATGAGCGCGGATTGGAATTTTCTGGGTAAACTAAATTACTCTTTCAGCGAAAGCTCAATGGGAGAATTTTATGACGGAAATTTCACCGAAGCGGTTTTTGGATACGCTTACCGACCGGTGGCCGGCAGTGGTCTGAATGCACTGTTCAAGTTCACCCACTTTTACAATGTTCCGGCGACTGATCAAGTCACTATTAATAATACTGCGGCTGAATATATTCAAAAAAGTGACATCCTCTCCTTGGACTTTTCCTATGATCTGAGTCGAAGCTTGGGAATTGGTGCCAAGTATGCATACCGTTATGGACAAATCAGTCAGGATCGGGTTAATCCCGTATTTTTTCGAAGTGATGCGGCACTATATATACTGCGTCTGGACTGGCACCTTACGCATAGTTGGGATGCCCTGCTGGAAGAGCGTCTATTGGAGTTACCCCAAGTGGGTGACCGACGTCACGGCATATTAGCGGGGCTGTACCGACATGTGAACGAATTTGTAAAACTGGGTGTGGGTTACAACTTTACGGACTTCTCCGATGATCTGACGGATCTGGATTTCGACAGTCAAGGATTCTTTATCAATATTGTAGGTAAATTTTAATGTGGCTATGCACAGACTTGGTGCAAAAAATGTTAACAAACTGTTGGATACCAGCTCAAAAAACCCGCATGGGTACCGATCATAGTATATAGATTACAATAGGGAAAATTTGATGAGCATAATCAAACTGGATATTAGTGAACTGCAGCTGGGCATGTACGTCACTGAAATTGATCGCCCCTGGTTGGAATCCCCATTTTTATTTCAAGGTTTTATTCTGGATAATAATGAATTAATGGGACAAGTATCTGATACCTGTAAATATGTATATGTGGACACGGAAAAATCCAGCCGCGATGTGCAATCTGTATTGGAACAACACCGGGAACATGAAAAACCCACAGTTTCACAAGGTGTGGACATGGAATTTATGAAACTGGCAGATCAGTTTCACAGCGCCCGTTTTCTCTATAATAAAACCAGTAACATTATTAAAAAAATGATGCAAAACATAAGTCTGGGTGAGACTGTAGATACGGTTAAAACCAAAGCCATGGTGGAAGATATGATCAATGTGGTGTCCCGTCACCCCAGCACCATGATCTGGTTGACCTATCTGAAAGACCATGACGATTTTACCTTGTATCACAGTATTAACGTATGCATTCTGACGCTGAGTTTTGGTCATTGGCTGGGTTTGGATCGCTCGCAATTACAGACCTTGGGCTTGGGAGCCATACTGCACGATATCGGTACCATGAAAGTACCCACGAACATCGTACAAAAAACCTCTGCATTGACGACGCAGGAGTATGAGCGTATGCAACAACACCCCAAGCTGGGTTGGGAGGCCTTGCGCGGAAAAGAATATATTACCAAGGAAGTATTGGATATTGTCTTGCACCATCACGAACGTTACAACGGTTCCGGTTACCCAGATAAATTAGTGGGGGAGGACAACGCCTACTTAACTCGATTGGTAGCCTTGGTGGATATGTATGAAACGGCCAGAAGTGATAACCATTATCGCAAAGGAACCTCCCCTCACGAAGTTCTGAAAGAAATGTATGTCACCGCTAAGGAAAACTTTGGTCCTGACCTAGTGGAAAAATTTATTCAATGCCTGGGTATTTATCCTATCGGTAGTTTGGTTGAACTGGAACGCGGCGATGTCGCTGTGGTTATGAGTGTCAATCAAACCGTAAAATTACGCCCTGTCGTTCTATTGGTTTTGGATATGGACAAAAAGCCCTATGAAGTCCGAAAGCTGATGAATCTGGCCAACATGGACTGGAGCGAAACCAATATTACCACCATATTGCCTCCGGGCTCTTATGGGATCAATGTGGCTAAAGTGGTGGTGGAAGATTTCTTACCCAAAGAGCATTAAGCGTAAACCAGCAGTGACAGCTGGGAATCTCTCTGGTGTTACAGCCGGTCTCCGAATCGCGGTTTCACTAGCTGATAAACTCCGCAATTCTTTCTGCCAGCGCAGCAATCGTCCGAGAGGGATTTAAACCGATGCTTCTTGGGAGGATAGAACCGTCAGCCACATAAAGTCCCGGATAGGAATACACTTCGCCCTTGTGATCTACTACACCATTTGCTTTACTGTCGGCCATACGGCAACCACCCATGGGGTGGGGCGTGGCCAGGTCTTTGAACCAGTTCCAACTGGGGGGGACACAAGGAGTACCGCCGGTGATTTTCGCTAATTTTTTGTGCATGTTGATCAAGGCTTGAATCGTCGCTTTGGATTTTTCAATGTTCCAATCCAGATCCATTTTTTTCTTAAACGGTGGCCACCAGCTGCGGCGCAGATGTAATCGGCCATCGGCCGCATCTATCCCTTGGCCGAACCATGGCATGATACAGGAGAGGGAATCGCGATTGCGTATCGCCTGATCCAAACCGCTGAACAACAAACCCAGCTGGGTTTTATTGCTGAATTGTTCCAGAGCATTGCCCAGCATGTCGGGAAAACCGCCGTCTTCGATAAAGAAGCGTTGGCCTTCAACGGAGCCATCCAAGAAGTCGATGGCCGCCGAGACGGTCGGACCCCGTGTAGGGGAGACGTCGCGTCCGGGATAAAAAGCGGGGGTCACAAAGTCACCATTACAGCTCCATCCGTACCCCAATTGCCGACTGATTCTCGGTAGAGTGCCATAGTCGTCGCGACATTTTAATAACAGTTCATTGGTGCCCATTGTGCCGGCTGCCACAACAACCTTACGGGCGTTAAAATGCCCCGGGAGCAGGCGTTCATTGCTTTGGTCTATACGGTCGAAATCGACCCGGTAATGATCGATTTTGGGGGTTATTTTGCGCACCAAATGCAACGGTAATATTTCTGCACCGTGTTTCTCAGCCAAGGGCAGGTAATTTAAATCCAGTGTATTCTTGGCTTGGACGCTGCAACCGATGTCGCAATTGCCGCAATGGATGCATGTGCCTTGAACTTGTCCCTGGGCGTTGGTGTACATCGTTGAATGCTTTTCATTGTGAGGATCTTCCAAGGCATAGCTGTAACTGTCGCTAAAGCTCACCGCCAAAGGTACTTTGGTAAATCGATCACCGTAACCGGCGGCCGTGGCGGCCGTCTGCATGAGCTTGTAACGCTCGGTCAGCTGATTGTCGGGAAGGGTTTGTAGATTGAGCATTTCCCCGGTTTTTTCATAATAGGGCTTAAGTGACTCATAGGTGATGGCTTCAGGCCAGCCGGATTGGAATACAAAAGGTTGAGCCTCTATAGACACATTGGCGTAGATGAGGGAGCCGCCACCCACGCCACTACCTTGTGCGACCGCCATATCATTGTAGACTCTCAGGTCGATCCAACCATTGCGTTTTTCCGGCTCATGGTGTGACCATAACCAAGAGTCTTGTGGCGAGCGAGGGTAGTCTTGCGGTTTCCAGCGGCGTCCCCGTTCCAGGACGCAGACCGACAGGCCTCTTTGCGCCAGGCGACAGGCGCTGACGGCACCACCAAAGCCACTGCCGATTACAATTACGTCAAAATGGATATCTTGAGTCAAGGTCGAGGTCCTTTCGTTACTTGAGCGTGTCTGCCATTTATAGACAGGAATTGAATCCGGGGCGTATGCGAGACACGCCCGGTAATCCAGGAATCCGTGATTTAGTAGCCGCGGTACCCGGGAGGTGCGTTGGGAACGGGCGGTGGAGCATCTTGTTCCGGTTCGCGACTGTTGTACTCCTGTGAGCGGTAGTCGCGAGAATCGTATTGCTCTTGCTGTCCCGTGTCCGTCTCTCTGCGGTCGCTACGCTCACCACGATTGGCGCGGTTACGTTTTTGCAGTTCGTTAATACGGAAACGAACACCGATCATCACATCCAAACCAAAATTAGTGCTGGGTGCGACATCTACCCGGGGTGCTAATTCCCCGAAAACTTCGAAGGGTGCATCCTGGATGAAATAACTGATACCAAGAGGAATCCGCAATCCAAGTATGGTATCTGCGTTGCGTTCTTCTTTAAAACGCACGCCATAGCCATAGTAAAAAGGCATAGGATTGCCGTCCAGATTGTATTTATTATTGTCGTGGATGAGATAATCGAAATGCAGATAGACTTCCTCGTTGGCGGCATCCCAGGCGCCAAGCATGTCATAAGCAATCTCGTCTGAATTCCAAAGTTTAACGGAAATACCGGTAGGGCTGGGTGTTGCTAGCCCTACGGCAAGTTCGTCGGCAAAAGTCAGTTGGCTGAGCACCAGCAAGGAGGCCAGTGCGAAAGTTTTGATCCCCATAAATACCCTCAAAACACTTTATCGTTATTGGGTCTATATTACCGCAAACCTCGGTGAGCTTCCAAGGAAAGCTTGGGCTTAGGGATCAAATATGCGCGCCTTTCCAAATTTCCAGAGCTTCTCTGCGGTCTTTGCCGGAACGGCGCGGTTCTTTATCTAACTCAAAACGAACCATTTCCCGACGGTCTTTTGTTTGGCGACGATGCCAAACACGTCTTTCAGGGCCTTTGTATGTATTCATAGTGCTATCTGCCAATGTTTTATTTACCCGTAAGTTTAGGGTGGCTCGTAGGCCGTGGGTAGGTAAATATTACCCATTATAATGCGAAATAGTGATATTTATATAATTATTTCTTATTATTATCGCGGTACATTTGAGTCAAATTGGAGATAAAGCTCTCATCCGGTTCAGCCGGTTTGGACATGCCTGCTAAGGTTTTGATTGTTAATTGAATTTGTGAGATGTAGCGACGACAGTTAACGCACATGAATAAATGGATTTTGAAAGCCACACGGGTACGCCAAGGCAGCTTCATATCCAAGAATTCATCGGCTTTGTGGGTTATATCCTTGCAACTTAACATATCGGCTGAACCTTAATCGCTAACTCATTGTATTTCCGCAGATTGATACTTATCAATCGCTAATCTCACGTGACTGCGGGCACGATGTAACAGTACTCTTGCATTAGACTCAGAAACCTCCAAAACCTTACAAATTTCCTCCATAGAAAGTCCATGCATGTCTCGTAGCGCTAAAATCGCTTGTTGAGGTACTGACAAGGTGGAAATGGCCGTATCAATGCACTGTTTCAATTCCTGCGAGGCCAATAATGCGTCCGGCGTATCTTTGTTCCATACGTGGGGAGCTAATTGCCAGTGACCATCATTTTTGAAGTTTTGAGGAGGCAGCTCCCCTAAGGCATTTCCCATATCATCAAAATTTACCGTGCGAGACTCGTGCCGCAGTCGACTTTTTGCACAATTGCTGACGATGCGCAAAATCCATGTTTTCAAACTGGAACGGCGTTCAAATTTGGGTAGGGCTTTAATCGCAGCCATCCAGGCATCCTGTACCACCTCTTCTGCGATGGCTTCGCCTATTATGGCTTTGGCTAAGTGCACCATGAGACCGTGATAGGCTTTTACCAGCTGCACAAAAGTAGTTTCATCCCCGGCAAGTAATTGGGGAATGAGTTCATGGTCAGGAGGCAGTTCTGCCACTTAATTATATTCCTTGTTCAGCCTTCAACTTACGGTTTTTGTTCTAAAGCTGTACTTTTATCATTTAAAAATGATAACAAAACTTGCGTGCTTGCTGTAACAAACGGCGGTAGCGGGACTCAATACCACAAGGCCGGATTTTAAGGTAAGAATTTTATGAGCTTTTTGTAAAATAATCTACTATTAGTCAATAGTTTAGCGAATCCACGGATTGAGTAATAAATGAACAGGATCAATAAATGATAGAAACTTTGCCATTACTACAGAAATCAGATTTTCCCGAACTGACCCGGACATCTTTGACCACCATTCAGGTCAATTTGGGCTATCGTTGCAATCAACAATGTCTACATTGCCATGTTAACGCCGGCCCAAAACGCACTGAGATCATGAGTTGGGAAAATATTCAGGCGGTACTGACATTTTTAAAGCGGTCGCACGCACAGGTAGTCGATCTCACCGGGGGTGCACCGGAGCTCAACCCTCATTTTCGTGAGTTAGTGAGCGAGGCGAGGCAGGCGGGAGCAAAAGTCATCGACCGGTGCAACTTAACAATACTCTGTGAACCCGGACAAGAAGATTTGGCAACGTTTTTAGCACAGCAGCAAGTAGAGGTAGTGGCATCCTTACCCTGTTATACGCAAGACAATGTGGACCAACAAAGAGGCAAAGGAGTCTTTGCCAAAAGTATAGAAGGTTTGCAGCAACTGAACCGCTTGGGCTACGGTAAACCCAACAGCGGACTGATATTGAATTTGGTGTACAATCCAACCGGACCCTTTTTGCCGCCGCCACAGCATGTCTTGGAGGCTGATTATAAGCAAAAATTGCATGAAGATTTCGGAGTTGAATTTAATTCGCTGCTAACGATTACAAACATGCCAATACAACGTTTCGGCAGCACCTTAGTTTCCAAGGGACAATTTAATGACTATATGGATTTGTTGCGACAATCTTACTCAGAATCCAATTTACAGAATGTCATGTGTAAAAGCCTGATCAGCGTGGATTGGCAAGGTTATGTTTACGATTGCGACTTTAATCAGATGTTAAAACTTCCGGCCATGTTGAGTACAAGGCCGCACACCCATATCTCGCAATTGGAAACAGAATCCCTGGAAGGAAAGTCCATTGTTGTATTGGATCACTGCTACGGCTGCACCGCCGGGCAGGGGAGTAGTTGTGGCGGTGCCTTAAACTGATGTGGGCACAGCAATCGCGCATGAACCACAACCCAGATACTGTCGTCATTGTATTTGCCAAGGCCCCTCAACCGGGAAAGGTAAAGACCCGTTTGATTCCATCATTTGGAGCACGTAACGCCGCGCAGATTCATACGGCGCTGGTGGAGCACACCCTGAGCCATCTACATAGAGATTGTTCTATTCCCGTACAATTGTGGTGTGCTCCAGACAGCAATCATGATTTTTTTAAGCAATGCCATTTACGTTGGCCGGTTTCCCTGCATCGCCAGCAGGGGCAAGACTTGGGGCAACGTATGCAGCATGCTTTGAGCCAAGCCTTACAACACTATCCGAATGCAATTATTGTCGGTACGGATTGTCCTGCCATGGATGCGGAATTGGTACAGCATGCTGCCCGGTGTTTGCAGCAGGGTTGTGATGCGGTGTTGGCGCCTGCAGATGATGGCGGTTATGTTTTGTTGGGAGTGAGGCAAGTGCATCCTGCTTTGTTTCAAGATATAGCCTGGGGAACGGATTCGGTACTGCAAAGTACCGAAAAGCGGTTGATACAACTGGGATGGCATTGGCAACGCTTAACGGAATGTTGGGACGTGGATCGTCCGGAGGATGTGACCCGGCTTTGGCGGTATTTGCAGAACCAGGTCGATGCGCCACTAATGCAGGCACTAGAACAAAGCTTAATTGCTTAGAAAACCAATATTAATGGAGAAGCTAGGAATTGCGTTTATTTTTCAAGCGATGACGTTCCAAATCCATAATGAAACGTGCCAGTATCCGTTTCCCGGTTTTATCCAGATTCAAAAAGCGAACGCCAAGTGTTAGCTGATTATTTTTACCACGATGTGCATGTCGCACTTCTAAGGTGCAGGACAACTGCAGGTCACTGCTGAGTGTCAAAGTGCAATCTTCTACTACATCTTTAAAATGTAATTCCACTTTGGGCTTGTCAATGAATAGGCGTAAACCCCCTGCCGATATATCACGAACCGTAGCGGTGACGGTTTCTTCCTTGTATGGAAGCGTTAAAATAATATTTTGAGAGTAGCTGACATGTTCTCGATGCGCCATGCGTCTTTGTAAATACTGAACAGACTCTGGAAACAGAAGCTGTATGTCCTCTTCATTTTGTTCTGCCATTTGAGTGGTAAAACGGATTTCTGCACCGTTATATTCGGTAACAATGTCAAAGCTCATATCGGAGGAAATTTCCGGTACGCCGGCATCTGTATTGGTAGGAGATTTTTTTAGAATCACCAGACGTTGCTTTTGGTAGGCGACTTCAAAAATCAACGCATTAAATGCGACTGTCTGTCCTGCAACCGTATGGGCTTTTATAGACAATTCTTTTCCGGTAATTGGCTTCAGCAGGGTATAAATCCTGGCAGCAGTGGAAATGGTCTCAAAAGCGCTGCTCACGGAAGTTGCCCTAATAGGATCAAGCGGTCTTTGTATCGCTGCAGGAGCCGTTATCCACTAACTTTCCAGCGGCGGAATATAAGCTGGTGCCCGGTTCCCGGCCTTGCAATAAATTAAGAAACTGTTGAGTTTGTACTGTAGCAAGATTAACCATACGGGCATTAATTTGATTTTGTTTTTGGCAATCTTTAGCGGTGGCCATTAGTATTTTGTACTTATTTTGCAAACCGAGGCCATCGACGTATTGGTTTAACCCGGCCTGATCGGCGGGGTAGCCGTCTTGTTCCAAGGTCTGATAAAGCTGGCGTTCTGTAGTCTGTATGGTAGCGCTGAGATCCAGTTTCAGACTAGTGGCTGCTTCAAATCCGCTGATATCATTGGCACGAAATGAAGCGTATTCGGCACGCAAAGCGTTTAGCAGTTCGTGAGATTGCCGGATATATAAGTTGAGAATTTCAGCCGCTTTTGCAGGATTCATGGCGATGTGTTCCCCCTAAGACAGCTTTTTCGGGGTTAATGCCGACTCCAATTGCATAAATTTTTCAGCAGTTTTTTCCGGATTAAAGGTATACTGACCGGATGCAATCGCCTTTTTTATGCTTTCAACTTTTGTTTTGTCGACTACGGGCAATACGGACAACTTTTGCTCCAACGTTTGCAATAGTTCTGCGGAACCGGTTATTGAAACAGTATCAGTGCGAACTTTGCCGGGTTGCTTGGTTTCCTGCGTACCGGGCAGTTGTTTGGTCCTGCTAAGTCCGCTGTTTTTTCGTGCCTTCTGTACTTTCTGTACTTCCCGAGATTCCACTGTATCTACGGCCATGCCTTATCTCCTTAGCTTGACAATAAGTTTATCGGATAGAACGTTAAAAGCTTAATATGGGTAGACCAATTTCGTGAATGACGTCTAGAAGAAGCAAATTTAGCGTACAAAAACTACCAATTCGGTCTACCCATTACAACAATAAGCCCACTCCTAAGCTACATCTGAATTTGTACAATTCCTAACCGAGTCACAATTCCTTCCACAACCCGGTTGCTGGAATTATTACGTACCTTAATAATATCGCCTCTGGCACCATCAGCAAGTGCTTTGCCTGACATACGTACTTCAAGAGCTGCATTTTTGGCTATCAACACCACCTGTTGGCCGCGCCGTACCAACTTGGGTTCCGCCAATAGTTGAGGACTGAAGGTCTTGCCTTTAGCTATGTATCGTTTGGCTACTTTTCCAATAATAGCAGCATCGGACGACAATACATTCTTATTCGCGTTTGTGAGTCGAACCCGCACGTTTTCAATCTGAGCTGCAGAAATTTGTTGGCCCCTGGCTATTCCGGTAGTACTAACCGGGACGAGCTCATAGTAGGCGATTTCAGCGGAGACAAATAACTTCCAAGGCTTATTGTCCTTGCATTGCACCTTTATAGTGGCTTTTCCGGTTAGCTCCCGGCCGGCAACTTCCGCCACTAACGCTTTGGAGCAAAGCCGTAACTTTAAGCGGGTATTGGGTTTGTAAATCTCAAACTCATAATCCGTTTTTCCCCCTTGGGCCATATGTTGATGCACGGCGCGTTCTGCAGCCAGGGAGATATCGTCAAGTTTGTGATACTGTGGATCAGAAGATTTCGCATGGACTGACGGGGAACAGGAAAAACTTGTAGACAGGATTGCTACAACTACACGAAGAATGTATGAAATTTGTAAACATTTCATAGCGGTCGTCCTGACGCACACAGTAATTCCATTGCATAATAGCCTGTATTATCCACTTTACCCCCCAACAGTCAAAATACCGACTGTTTCACACTTGCTCGCATTGCTTGCAAGTATCTGATTATAAGTAGGTAATGTATCCGGTGCAGTTGCTTTGTGCCGGTTTCGGATCTCCGTTCACTACCTACAGGTGTATTTGAGCAATATTTGTACCAACTCTGCGGCACGGGATCCTATTCAAGTAAAGATCAAGAATGTCGATAAGCAATAAGCACCGAATATATAAAAAGTTTCTGGAGTTGTAACACATGTCACAAATGTTGAAAGGAATCGATTTGCGTACCCAAATGGTTGGTGCGAATCGGCTGGAGCTGCTGTTGTTCAATCTTAATGGACGACAAACATTTGGCATCAATGTGTTTAAAGTGCAGGAAGTGATCCGCTGTCCAAATCTTACCAAGGTAGCCAATTCTCATCCGACCATAGTGGGTATCGCCAATATGCGCGATAAAACCATTCCCGTGATTGACTTAGCCCGAGCGTTGAAAATGCCGGCCACGCCAAAACAAGATTACAATGCCTGCTATGTTGTGGTTGCAGATTACAACCGCAAAACACAAGGATTTTTGGTTAAGGGTGTGCAACGTATAGTGAACATGAATTGGTCTGAAATATTACCGCCGCCTAAAGGCGCTGCCGGGTCTTCATACTTTACAGCAGTTACGAAAGTCGACAATCAGCTAATTGGTATTCTGGATGTTGAAAAAGTCCTGGAAGAAGTTACCGGAACCGCAGACCGGGAAGAGTATGTAGCGGATGAACGCGCGAAAGGATTCGATAAGATAAAAATATTAGTTGTGGATGATTCCAGTGTAGCGCGCAATCAAATCAAACGCACCCTCGAGAAGTTGAACATATCCTGTGCCTTAGCTACAGACGGTCAGGATGGTTTAAAGTATCTGGAAGAACAGTGTAAGAACGGTACCATCGGCGAATTGGACTTGATCATCACCGATGTGGAAATGCCCAATATGGATGGCTACACACTCACTACCAGGATTCGGCAACACCCTCAATTAAAGGACTTGTATGTCATTATGCATACTTCACTGAGCGGTGTGTTCAATCAAATCATGGTTGAAAAAGTAGGGGCCAACAAGTTTATTCCAAAGTTCAATCAAAGAGAATTAGCTGAAGCAATTATAGAAGGCGTGGAATCCACGATGCAACTTAAAAAGGCAGGGTAAGGTTTTATGCAACCGGCAAAAAACAATTTTAATAAAGACTCGAACCAAGCCCCGACGTTAAAATCGGCAGACTACGCAACATTCTGTTCCTATCTGGAGAGAGAATCGGGTATCACTTTGGGTGCGAATAAAGAGTACCTGGTCAGCAGTCGATTGAACAGTATTATGTCGCAGAATGGGATTCGTTGTTTTTCGGAACTTGTTCCGAAAATGCAAAGCAGTAAGTTTTTTCGTCAATTGGTTTTAGATGCTATGACCACCAACGAGACTTCCTGGTTTCGCGACAAGTATCCCTATGAAGTTTTGTATGAAAAACTATTAGCGGAATTTGGTAAACAAAAAAAACGCGAAATCCGGATTTGGTCTGCAGCTTGTTCCACCGGCCAGGAGCCATATTCCATCAGCATGATTGTTTCTGAATTTCTCAGCAGAAACCCGGGAACCTTGTCGTCAACCTCCGTACGGATTTTGGGGACGGATCTTTCATCCTCCGTTGTAAAGCAGGCGCAAAATGCGGAATACGAATCCCTGGCCTTAATTCGTGGCCTGTCCGATGAAAGGCGTCAACGCTTTTTCAAAAGTACCGGAACCAAATCACAAGTCATAGAAGAAGTAAGAAGCCGTGTGAGTTTTCGAGAACTTAATTTGAAAGACAGTTACTTGCTGTTGGGCAAATTCGACATAATATTTTGTCGCAACGTCTTAATCTATTTTACCCCGGAACTTAAAGTGGATATCGTCAATCGCATGACTCAAGCGTTGAATCCAGGCGGTTTTCTGATCCTGGGAGGGGCCGAATCAATCAGTGGTTTAACTGAACGCTTCGAATTGGTACGCTGGAAAAACGGGCTCATTTACCAACTAAAGTAACTGTGTGCAATATACAGTTACTCAAGATGTTTGATTGTCTTGTCCAGCCACTCTCTTGCTGCAACTGTACTGGGGTGGTTTTCGCCAAAAATGGCACGGCGCACAACTAAGGCTCTTTCAAAATAATATCTGGCTTGGGAGTAGTTTTTCTTTTGGAACCATGCTTCACCCAAAGCCGACCAGCGATTACTCACTGTGGAATCCAAGGGGCCGTAGTTATTGATATCGCTGTTTAGGGCTTTTTCAAAATATTCAATGGCCTTGTCCAGGCGGCCTTTTTTTTTCCAGGATTTACCCAGATTGTTCCAATAGACGGCCACTTGAGAATGTGAGGGGCCTAAGCTCTCCAGAGCGCTATCAATCGCTTTCTTATAGTACTCAATGGCTTTGTCGAATTGCCCTTTATCTTCCCATACCATACCCAGGTTATTCCAATACACAGATACTTTGGGATTATTGCTTCCCGATCGGAGGATTTCTTCGTTCAGGACTTTTTCATATAGGGGGATAGCTTTATCGTGTTGTCCGGTGGTGGAATATTCATGGGCTTGGTTTAGCCAATGTACCGACTGCATTTCCGGCGATAGCTGCTTGTGTTGTTCTTCGGCGCATGCTACCAGAGTAAAAATTGTAATCACCATACATAAACGAAACAGCTGCTTCATTACTACTTCCCGCCTGCTGAGAATCCATCGGGATACGATAGATTATCTAGAATTGAAGAATATCTTGTTTGCCATAGGTGCTTACCCCGGCAAAATGACTTGGAATCGTGCACCGTCATCCTTTGGAAGCGATGTTACGGTCCCGCGATGGATTTCGATGATGGATTTGGTAATAGCCAGTCCCAGACCGGCTCCTTCTCCTTCCCGTTGTCGAGAGGCATCTACCCGGTAGAAGCGGTCAAATACCTTACTCAAGTGTTCGGGTGGAATACTGATGCCGGGATTATCCACAGTAATGACTATGGACTTTTCGGCGTTGTGCTCCAGTGTAATCTTTACGGTGTTTCCTCTTGGGGTGTGTCTGATTGCATTTGACACTAAATTGCTTAAAGCCCGGCGCAACATGGGTTGATCTCCCGAAACGGAGGCACTACCTTCCAGGGTCAGGGCTACGCCGTGCTCCTCCGCCCAGGCTTCGTAAAATTCGAATAGTTGATTGATCTCCGTTTCCAAATTGATGGTAACATTGTTCAGATGAAAAAGACCGTTATCCGCTTTGGCGAGGAATAACATATCACTGATCATTTGTGTAATGCGTTCGTATTCTTCAATACTGGAATAGAGTACTTCTCGATATTCCTCTGAAGAGCGATTTTGAGACAAGGCAACCTGGGTTTGAGTCAATAGATTTGTCATTGGCGTTCGCAATTCATGGGCAATATCTGCTGAGAAATTGGAAAGACGTAGGAACGATTCCTCCACCCGCTGTAACATATCGTTAAAGGAAACCGCAAGATCGGTTAACTCCACCGGTACATTATCGGGCGATAATCGGCTATTCAGCTGACTGGCACTGATTCGGTGAATTTGCTCGACGATGTCGCGCAAGGGGGCATGCCCCTTTCTAACCGAAATCCAACCTACCAGCCCCATAACCAAAATTCCGGCGATAATCATTACCCACATGGTATATCGAAAACTCTGAAGAAAACGAAGATGATAATCAATGACGACAGCGACGGACGTCCTGTATACCGTACCGTTATTGGATGAGGTTAAATTCGATACGTGTGCTTGGTATCACTCCAGTCGTACACTTTATCGTGAAAGGCATTGTCCATAGTGACATCGGAAAGATTGGGTCCTCCCGGACTGGCGAATAGTGCTTTACCATTTACGTCGCAAACATATAATACGGCTCCATGGTGACCCAGTAAAATATCATTAAACCTTTGTTCCAGGGCACCCTTGTCTTTGGTGTCGGTCCATTCGCTCAGTGCTTGGGAAACCGTTCTTGAAATAAGCTTGAGTTCAATTTTGTCTTCATTTTGAAAATGCATCATTAAAGACCGTTCTGTTATCCAACCGAATGTTGAAAACACGATTGCTGAGGTCAGGTTAAATAACAAAGTCAATCGTAAGGTAAGCGAAGGGGGGGGCTGCATTATTCCTCATCCGTTACATCGAGCATGTAACCCATACCTCTTATGGTATGTATCAGCTTTTTATCAAAACCATCGTCAATCTTCGCTCTCAATCGGCGAATTGCCACATCAATGACATTTGTATCACTGTCGAAATTCATATCCCATACCTGAGATGCGATTAATGACCGGGGTAGAACTTCACCGCGGCGGCGCATCAGCAGTTCCAACAGTGTAAATTCTTTTGCGGTTAGGCTGATTTTTTGAGTCGCACGGCATGCACGGCGGCGCATTAAATCCAGCTCCAAATCAGCGACCACCAGTGTAGTATCCATGTCGGGGCCGATACTCCGCCGTACCAAAGTCCGAACTCTGGCCAGTAACTCGGCAAACGCGAAGGGTTTGATCAGATAGTCATCTGCCCCCAGTTCCAAACCTCTTACTCGGTCATCTATACTGTCTTTAGCGGTAAGGAACAATACTCGAACTATGATCCCGGCTTCACGCAGCGATTGCAAAATTCGCCATCCGTCCACATCGGGTAACATAACATCCAGGATGATCAAATCGTACGATTCTGTCATCGCCATATGGAAACCATCCATTCCATTTCTGGCAAAATCGACCACAAATCCAGATTCGGTAAGCCCCTGGCGCAGGTATTCGCCGGTTTTCACCTCATCTTCAACAATCAATAGCTTCATGTCTTAATCACAAATAACCCTATTTATTTATTCTACACTACATGTGTAGGATTCCAACAACATGACCGGAACATTACAAGAATGTAATGTTCCGGTCACAGAATCGTAAGCCTTATATGGTTACAGTTTATCCTGTGCGAAGTGCACCTGTATGAATTTAAAGATGAGGAAAAGTGGTATGAAAGTTATTGACTCTGGAAAGGGATATTTGCCCGATCATTCCAGGCGGCGCTTTATTCAGGGTTTAGCAGCTGGTGGGCTCTTGGTTGCGGCAGGACCGCGATTTTCCACCGCTGTTGCCGGTCAGCCGGTAACATCCGCCCCTGTACTGCATGGGCCTGAGTTTGATTTGACGGTAACGGAAATGCCAGTCAACTTTACGGGACAAATACGTACGGCCACGGCGATCAATCAATCCATACCGGCACCGACACTACGCATGCGTGAAGGGGAAACCGTCACACTTCGGGTTACCAACCGATTGAACGTACCAACATCGATTCATTGGCACGGTCTGATTCTTCCCTATCAAATGGACGGTGTCCCTGGTGTGAGTTTTAGCGGAATTGCGCCGGGACAGACCTTTACGTATCGGTTTCAGGTTCAGCAAGCCGGCACTTATTGGTACCATTCGCACAGTGGATTTCAAGAACAAACCGGCATGTATGGTGCCATTATCATTGATCCGGCTCGGAAATCTATTCAAGCAGACAAGGATTATGTAGTGCTACTGTCCGACTGGACCGACGAAGATCCCTCCAGTGTGTTTGCCAAATTGAAAACACAAGGGGATTATTATAATTTCAATTTACCGACCGTCGGCGGATTTGTCAGCGATGTGTCACAATTCGGTTTTTCTGCGGCGCTTCAAAAACGTCGTATGTGGAATCAGATGCGCATGAGTCCGGTGGATCTATCCGACATATCTGCATACACATATACCTATTTAATGAATGGCAGCACCCCGGCTGGGAATTGGACCGGTTTGTTTCGTCGTGGTGACAAGGTACGGCTGCGATTTATCAGCGGTGGTACCCAAAGTTACTTTGATGTGCGAATTCCCGGATTAAAAATGACCGTAATACACGTGGACGGTCAAGATATTGAGCCGGTCACTGTTGACGAATTTCGCTGTGGTCCGGGCGAAACCTATGATGTTATTGTACAACCAAAAGACGATGCCTATACCATCTTCGCCCAGTCCATGGATAGAACCGGCTACGCTCGTGGCACTTTAGCAGTTAAATCCGGTTTGTCCGCTCCGGTACCGGAATTGGATCAACAGATCTGGTTGGAAATGACCGACATGATGGGTGCTATGGATCACTCGGCTGGTGAGGGGACCATGGGGAGCAATCCGGGAAATCATATGCACCACAACAACCCTAATCCCGCAGGGAAGAAACCGGTACGTGTTAGACACGCGAAAACTGAATACGGACCCAGCGTGGATATGCGCGTGGATAGTCCACGCACCAATCTGGATGATCCCGGGATCGGATTGAGGAATAACGGCCGTAAAGTGCTCACGTACGCGGACATCCGTTCGGTGGATAGCGTTAAGGACAAGAGGAAACCGGAGCGAGATGTGGAGTTACATCTGACAGGCAATATGGAGCGATATACTTGGTCTATTGATGGCCTGGAATTCGGTAGATCCACCCCCATACATTTTCGTCACCGTGAACGACTGCGGGTTATCTTACATAACGATACGATGATGACTCATCCCATGCATCTACACGGAATGTGGAGCGAATTAGAAGACTCTGAAGGCAATTTTCTGGCCCGACGCCACACTCTTAGTGTTCAACCGGCACAGCGAATCAGTTTTCTAGTCACTGCGGATGCGATTGGACGTTGGGCATGGCATTGTCATTTGCTTTACCACATGGATGCGGGAATGTTCCGCGAAGTTGTGGTGGCGTAAGTGAGCAGGATACACAGGTGAGAGTATGAATAGATTTATATTGTTTACTGCAATGGTCGCGATATTCCAGGCCGGCGTATTTGCAGAAGAAATTGGGGCTGATGCCATGTCCCAAGAGCACCACAACATGGAGGGAACGCACCAGGATTCCGAGCATCATGGGAACCCTTCACAGAACCAGGACCATAAAATCGATCACGATATGGATCACGGGGTATCAATGAACCATGGTGGAGTGACCGGGATGGGAGGATCCGGTCAAAGCAGAATGCAAGGCGGTTCTGCTCCACCCGATGCCCGTGATCCCCATGCCTATTCAGGGGGGTACTCAAGGGGCAGCGGGAAATACGCACTTATGGGAACAGAGCGGTTACGTTTGGCTGACGAACATACGCTGGGCGCATTATGGGTTGACCGCTTGGAGGTCGCACGTCACGATAATGTGCGCACTACCAAGCTTGATGCACAAATGTGGTATGGGGGAGATTACAATCGAGTTGTGCTCAAATTAGATGGTGAGGTTTACAAAAACAAGTTGGAAGAAGGTAATGTTGACTTATTGTGGGGACATGCAGTTTCCGCATTTTGGAACTCACAATTGGGATTGCAGTATGAAAGTGGGGACGATCCGCAAGTCAGGTTGGCGTTGGGTTTGCAAGGTTTGGCCCCTTATTGGTTCGAGGTGGAGGCAAATGCCTATGTTGGCGAATCCGGGCATGTGGCTTTGAATTTGGAATTGGACTATGAATTGTTGCTGACTCAGAAGCTGGTTCTGGAACCGACAATTGAGGTCGTGTTGCAGAGCAAGGACGATGCGACACGGCAAATCGGCTCCGGTTTATCCCTGATACAGGCCGGGTTTCGAGTTCGCTATGAATTCTACCGGGAAATGGCTCCATATCTTGGTTTGCAGTGGAAAGGCACGTTTGGATCATCGGCTGATTTTGCCCGGCTTGCCGGAGAAGATACTCGGGAAACCCAATGGGTTGCCGGTATGCGATTTTGGTTTTGAGAAATATTAACAGATGTTTGAAACTATCCTGGTATTTATTCATTTCAGAGTTGTGCTGGAGGATGAACACCAGATCGGCAGTGAAAACCAAGATTCCAAGACACTGTCAGAATCGGCTGGCGAGGGAATACGCCATGCCGATGCCCATGATCACACGCACTGAGTAGATATATGTGTTTAGTACAGTAAGGTCAACACAGACATGGCCACAATTAAAAACATTACAGTCATGATACCGCCGGCACGCATGAAGTCAATGACACGATAGCCTGCCGGCCCCATGATCAAGGCATTCACCTGGTGGGTTGGGATTAAGAAAGAATTCGATGTGGCTATTGCGACGGTTAAAGCAAAAACGGCGGGGCTGGCTCCGGCGCCGATAGCAATATTGACTGCCAGTGGAACCAACAGTACGGTGGCTCCGACGTTGGACATAACCAGGGTGAAAAAAGTGGCCAGTATCGCCACAGCGGTTTGAATGACCCATATGGGCATGTGACCCACCACCAATAAAACCTGTTCAGCAATCCACTTGGCGGTACCACTGGTTTCCACAGCCAAGCCCAAGGGTATAAGAGAGGCTAGAAGAAAAACGGTTTTCCAACTGACGGCATCGTAGGCCTCTTCAATACTGAGAACACCTGATAAAATCATACCGATAGCCCCGACGAATAGAGCAATGGATAAACGCAAGTCGGTCATCAGTATCAGGCTCAGTGCAACGCCAAAAAAGAACAAGGCATAACCGATTTTATGGGGACGTAATTCTTCGTGAGGGTATTCCGTCGTCATGACCACAAAGTTGCGGTCGGTTTCTAATCGAGCTAAGGCATCCCAACTGGTATGCACAATGAGGGTATCGCCGGCTTGAAAGGGCAAATCCCGAATACCATCACCTTCTCGAAGTGTTTCTCCGTTGCGATGTAGTGCCACAACCGCAATTCCGTAGACTTTCCGCATCCACAAATCGCGCGCGCTTTTACCAATGAGACTGGAGCGGGGCGGGATAACAATTTCACCAATACCCGCTTTTGTTGATGCCAAAGCATCGGTAAATGTTTCGATATCCTTTCTAAGCTCCAAGCCGAACTTTTCGACAAAGGCTATTAAATTCTTTGGTGCCGCCAGTATCCCAAGTATAGTACCGGCTTGTATGCCCAAATCCCGAGCTAAACTGCCGGGACCAATACGCAAATCATTACTTCCGGTATGTTCGGCAATAACTCGAATTCGATTAGAATGTTCAATGTCATCCAACTGTGAGCCGATAATTGGGCTGTTTTCCGGAACCACGACTTCATACAGCTCATAGTTTAGCGAATACACTTGTTGGAAATAGCTCATGGTGTTGGCTGCGCTGCTGCCGTCAGCGGTATTGGTGTGGCTTGGCAATACGTATTTACCCGCCAGCACAAAATAAATAATGCCTGTGGACACCAGAGCTAATCCTATGGGAGTTACCGAAAACAAGGACCAGGTATGCATTTGCTGATCAGCGGGCAAGGCTTGGTTGGAGGTCAAGATCAAATCGTTGAGTAGAATCAGCGGACTGGAACCCACCATGGTTAGAGTTCCGCCCAAAATAGCGCAAAACCCCATGGGCATGAGCAATCGAGACATGGGCAAACCGGACCGTGCAGAAATTCGGGATACGACCGGTAAAAACAAGGCTGCAGCGCCCACGTTCTGCATAAAAGAGGAAATTACTCCAACTGTGCTGGATATGATGGGAATGATTCGGGCTTCACTAACGCCACCGACTTTAAGGATAAAAGAAGCCACTTGGCTCATGATGCCGGTTTTATCCAGACCGGCGCCGATGATCATCACGGCAATGATAGATATGACAGCATTTGAGGAAAATCCATCAAACAAGTGATTGGGGTCTACCAAACCTTTATCCAATCCCATGATGGGAGCTGCCAAGGTGGTGATTCCAAGCAAGATCATGACGGTGGTTGCCGCAACATCCACTCCCACCACCTCAAAGGCGAACAGGTAGATGGTGAACAATAATATGGCACAGACCCATGCAATGGAAACGGTGGGTACAACCGTCGCCACGGCCATGGCGATGGCAGCAAATATCAGGGCAGCTATCAGTTGTTTTCGATTAAACGAAGAGGTTGGGCTTGCGGTGGCGTTATCAGTTATCGTATTCACTATAGTCAGCTACTGGTAATAAGTAGGGATGTCAATGTCCCCTGGTTAATAATGATTAATCTTCATACTGGTGCAGTTAAAACAGTATTTTTCAGGACTATTCCGATTTTTCTGAACCTGTTTCGGTATCTGTCCACAGTCGATAAACAAAATCAGAACGAAAATAATTTTAGATTAAGCGGCTCAAGAAAATTAAGAGAAGCAAATTGCATACCGAAGACCCAATCCCTTTTGTCGTTGTAGAAAATTGTTGTAGAAGATGGAATGCGCAACGGTGTGTTTGGCGCGAACCGACAAGAACTTAATCGGCGTAGTTTACAACGTTATGTAGTCCGAATAAAGGTCTGCAGGAACCCGGTATAACCCTGATAAAGAATTGCAAGCGTGAGCATTAACTCTTCGAGATACGCCTATCTCGAAAAAGACGAATTTCCACAATTCTTGTGGGAACTGAGTCCAAACAATTCAGGAACTGGTGACTCAGGGTTTGGTAGCGATAATTTGTACGACAGCGCCTTTGCCGGTATGAAACGCTCCTTCAACGATATCTCGATCCAATTCCATACCGTAGTCTATATGTAATCCTTGTAACTCCTGTTGCAGAGCGTCCAACGTCATCATCAATTCTTCGACCGGAGGTCCACCGGTTTTATACTGTAGTTGTTTGGGACGGTAAGCCTCAAGTACCAATACTCCGCCACTGCGTAAGCCCTTGGTGATATTCGTATGCAGTTCCTTTCGTACCATAGGGGGTACATGGGCAAAAATAGAAACCACACCGTCCCAGCTCTCGGGTTCAATCTTCAGCTCGGCCAAATCGCAGATCAGGGTTTGGATTTCAACTCCTTTTTCCTGAGCCAGTTTACGAGCTTTTTCCAGACCGACTGCCGAGGAATCCACTGCCAGGACATTGTAACCCTGTTGTGCCAGGAATACCGCATTGCGACCTTCGCCCTCGGCAACACAAAGAACTTTACCTTTGGGTATTTTTCCTACCGATTCGGCCAAAAATTCATTGGGCTCTTTGCCGTAAATGTATTCTTCGACGCTGTAACGTTGGTCCCACATGGAAGTATTGCCTTGGTGTTGGTAAAGGCTGCATATATTAGCTGATATAGAGACGATTTCAACATGCCACTTCCGATCTTGTTAACTTCCCTGCGCTATAGCGTGGCGCTCCGTTTGCCGCTCACAGGGATAAGTGTTGCCGCCGGTTCCGATTTAAGCTCGAGAAAATGCCGTAACTATCTGTATTATATGCCAAATACAAAGTGGCACAGAGATTGCTCTAATCAAACCGGGAGAACCCGTTTGGGTTGAAGTAAGAACGCAGTTTGGAGCATAGGATGCGATTCGATATAGACAGTTATTTGGGTGTACACGCCACAGCGGTGACCACACGCTCCAAGCGTGCGGAAATTCTGGCAAATAACCTGGCCAATGCCGACACACCGGGGTTTAAAGCCCGCGATTTCGATTTCAAACAGGCCATGCAACAAGCTATGACGGATACCGGAATTTCATCCGGTATGAAAACAACCCATGCGAAACACATCCGTACATCCGATAGCATCAATGGTGCCGAGTTGATGTATCGCTCACCCATGCAACCTTCTGTTGATGGCAATACGGTGGATTCCCAAGTCGAAAAATCCCAGTTTTTGCAGAATGCGCTGCAGTATCAGGCCAGCCTTATGTTCCTCAGTGGCAAGATTAAAACTCTCAAAACCGCATTAAAAGGTGAATAAACATGTCTTTGTATCGAATCTTTGATATTGCTGCCAGCGGTATGAGTGCGCAAACACTGCGTCTAAATACTACGGCCAGCAATATTTCCAATGCAAACAGTGTGAGTAGTAGCGTGGAGAAAACCTATCGGGCCCGACATCCGGTGTTTTCTGCGTTAGTGAACGATTTCAGCGACGCCTCCAGCGGAGTAGGGGTGAAGGTGGATGGTATTGTGGAAAGCGCTACACCACTGCGTAGCGAGTATCGCCCGGACCATCCTAAGGCGAATCAGGAAGGTTACATTTTTTTCCCCAATGTGAATCTGGTGGAAGAAATGGCCAATATGATCTCTGCCTCTCGTTCTTACCGTACCAATGTGGAAGTGGTAAATACGTCTAAACAAATGTTAATGCGAACCCTGGCTCTGGGTGATGCCTAAGGGCAGTTAAGGAAAAGCAAACGGAACTGAGACTATGAGCGTAAATGATATTAAATCCAGTGAACTGTATAAAGAACTGGGGCCACAAGTAAAAGAAACCAAACGCAATACAGAGTTAGGGCAACAGGAGTTTCTGGATCTGATGGTAGCGCAGCTACGCAATCAGGATCCTTTCAAACCGTTGGAAAATGGTGACTTCATTGCCCAGATGGCGCAATTCAGTGCCGTAACCGGTCTGACGGAACTGAAAGATTCCTTCAATGAACTGGCCACGTCTTTACAGTCCAATCAGGCTTTGCAAGCGTCCACTTTGGTTGGCCGTTCGGTCTTGGTTCCCGCCAGTGTGGCCCCACTGAACGAAAACGGTGAGGTCAACGGCGTAATAGATGTGGCGGAAAATACCATGAATGTATCCATCACTATTCAAAACAGTCGCGGGGAGTTAATTAAACGCATGGAGCTGGGACCGCGGCAGGCCGGAGATGCACCTTTCACTTGGAATGGCCTGGATTCGGAGAACAATCGTGTTCCCCCGGATTACTATGAAATAGTAGCGGAAGTCCAGGGTGACAACGGCCAATATCGCGCGGGCACGTTGGTTAATGCCTCCGTGGAGAGTGTCCTCATGGGCGGCGCAGGCCAGGGTATTGTTCTGAATTTAAAAGATATGGGGTCCATCAATTTCTCCGATGTCAGAGAAATTCGATAGAGAGTTAGAAGTATGTTCAGTCGTTTTTGCAGGGAGAAGTCGTCATGCCATTTCGTATAGCGCTTAGCGGTTTAAACGCCGCTTCAACCGAACTAAAGGTTACCGGAAACAATATTGCCAATGCGGCAACGGTGGGATTCAAACGATCCCGTGCCGAGTTTGCTGATGTCTATGCGGTTTCCTTCGGTGGTACCACCGATGCCTCTACCGGTAACGGTGTTCGAGTCAGTACAGTGAATCAACAGTTTTCCCAAGGAAGCATTGATTTTACCGATCGTTCCTTGGATGTAGCCATTAGCGGCCAGGGGTTTTTTGTCGTAGACGATGCCAGTGGCCGGGCTTATACCCGTAACGGTAGTTTTCATGTTTCTTCCGACGGTACAGTAATCAACAATCATAACCAGCGTTTGCAAGTGTTCCCTGTGGTAGGTAACAACATCCCGGCCATTTTCAACACCGGTATGTTAACGGATTTACAATTGGCTACAACCAATGGGCCGCCAAATGCGACCCAGGACATTACCGCAGGGTTTAACCTGGATGCGTCGGCAACTCCGCCGGTCATTGTGCCCTTTGATGCCACGGATCCAACAACTTACAACAGTTCAACCTCCTTAGTGGTTTATGATTCTCTTGGATCTCAGCACACGGCTTCGTTGTACTATGTGAAAACCGCAGTTCCCAACCAGTGGGAATCCTACATGTACGTGGACGGTAATGAGATAGCCACTGATGCGGCAGCCGTCCCGCCTGCGGCTTCGCCCATTACCCTGACATTTAATACCGATGGCACTTTAGCAACTCCGATTTCCATGCAATACGCGCCCATATCCTCGGCCGCATTGGGGACGGGAGCTGCACCCATGTCGCTTAATATCAACTACGCATCTACCACCCAGTACGGCGGTCAATTTGCCATTAACACCCTGAATCAGAATGGCTATGCTTCAGGACGATTAAGTGGCTTGGATATAGACGACGAAGGTGTGATTTTTGCCCGTTATACCAATGGTCAATCTTCTGCCTTGGGTAAAATGGCCCTGGCCAACTTTGCCAATCCGGAAGGTTTGCGTGAACTGGGTCAAACCAATTGGGCGGAAACTTTTGATTCGGGTTCTGTGATACTCGGGGAACCGGGGACCGGCAGTTTGGGTTTGTTACAATCGGGTGCCTTAGAAGCATCCAACGTGGATATCGCCGCATCTCTGGTGTCGTTGATCACCTCACAGAGAAACTTCCAGGCTAATGCCCAGGTGATAAGCACTGCTGACACCATCACTCAAACCATCATAAATATTTAGTAAGCGGTTTAGTGTCATTGGAAAGGCTGGAGTGAAAAAGTATGGATAGAGTTCTTTATGTAGCCATGTCTGGTGCCAAGCAGACCCTGCTGGCACAACAGGCTAACAACAATAACCTCGCAAACGTCAGTACCACGGGGTTTTTGAGTGATCTCAATGCGTTTCGCTCCATGCAAGCCTTTGGCGAAGGTTATCCCAGCCGGGTATTTGCCATTACCGAAAAACCCGGTGTGGATTTCCAGAAAGGGGCGCTGATAAGCACAGGCCGGGAGTTGGATATTGCCGTATCCAACGACGGCTGGATCAGCGTTCAATCCAAAGAAGGTAGCGAAGCTTACACCCGCGCCGGAGATCTCAGACTGGAGCAGGGTGGCCTGCTGGTGACCGGCACCGGTTTGCCGGTATTGGGTAACGGCGGTCCAATCATTCTTCCTCCCGGCGAATCCATCACTATTGGTAATGACGGAAGTATCAGCATTCGTCCCCCCGGCAGTAATACTTTGGCCGTAGTGGATAGAATTCGTTTGGTGAAAGGGGAGCCCAAGGATTTGGTAAAAGGCTTGGACGGCCTGATTCGGCATAAAGATGGTATTGCCTTACAAGCGGATGCCTCTATCAGGGTGGCCAGCGGTACGCTGGAGAGCAGCAATGTAAACGTGGTTGAAGCGATGGTGAATATGATCAGCCTGGCTCGCTCTTACGAGACTCAGGTAAAAGTTATGAAAGAAGCCCAGGAGATGGATGCAGCAACGGATCAGTTGTTGAAATTATCGTAATCATTTATCGGCTTTGTTACTGCGGTTTCACGGATTGGCTATTAAAAGGAACTTATTATGACTTCAGCATTATGGGTAGCAAAAACCGGTTTGGATGCACAACAGACCAAGTTGTCAGTGATATCCAACAATCTGGCCAACGTGAACACTATCGGTTACAAAAAATCCAGAGCGGTATTTGAAGATCTTCTGTATCAAAACGTACGCCAAGCCGGTGCCCAGGTGGACGATGTGAACGAACTGCCGTCCGGATTCTCCTTGGGCACAGGAGTTCGAACCGTGGCGACGGAGAAAATACATTCCCAAGGTAATTTGATTCAAACCGACAAACCGTTGGATATCGCTATTTCCGGTCGGGGGTTTTTTCAAATACTGCGTCCGGATGGAGGGATTGGGTATACCCGTGACGGCGGGTTTCAAGTCAATTCCAGCGGACAAATGGTTACCTCCGGTGGCTTGCCTTTACAGCCCGCCATTACCTTGCCGGCGAATACCCTGACCACATCCATTGGCGCGGACGGTACAGTCAGTGTTGTCACCGCAGGCAGTACTTCGCCTACCGTAGTGGGTAATATCCAAATCGCGGAGTTTATCAACGCCAGTGGTTTGCAGCCCATCGGTGAAAATATGTATCTGGAAACCGGTTCCAGTGGTGCTCCTCAGGTGGGCACACCCGGTTTGAACGGTATTGGCAGCTTATTGCAGGGTGAGTTGGAGTCGTCCAACGTAAATGTAGTCAAGGAAATGGTGGACATGATAGAGACCCAGCGAGCCTATGAAGTCAATACCAAAGCTATCAGTACTGCTGATCAAATGTTGCAGTATCTGAATAACAACGTGTAGCGAGGGATTGAAATGCGTTTTGTGCTTTTAGCGTGGTTGGTCATGTCGTCACTACTGACCGGTTGTGCATCGTTGAACAACGATGCCGATATTCAATTCGCCACGGTGCGACCGACGTATAGCAAACCGCTGCCCATGAAAACCGGTTCCATTTATAAGAGCGGTTATGAGATCAAGCTGTTCGAAGATACTAAAGCAAAGCATGTGGGTGACATACTGACCGTCATTTTACAGGAAAACACCAATGCATCTAAATCTGCCTCCACGACCACGTCTAAAGATGGTGAGGTGGATGTCGGTATCCCTACTTTTTTGGGACGGGGTATCACCAAAGGCGGAGTCAATATTCTGGATACTCAACTGGATGCTCAAAGAGCTTTTGCCGGTCAGGGTGATAGCAGTCAAAGCAACAGCCTCAGCGGGACCATATCGGTCACCATATCGGAAGTATTGGCAAATGGTAATCTGGTAGTGCGTGGTGAAAAGATGTTATCCCTGAATCAGGGTAAGGAACATATTCGTTTGTCCGGTATTGTCAGACCGGGCGATATCACTCCGGATAACACCGTTCGCTCCAGTCAATTGGCCAATGCCAAAATCATTTATGGTGGAGAAGGTGTAATAGCTGAGAGTAACAAAAAGGGTTGGCTGCAACGTATCACCGACAGCGCCTGGTGGCCGTTTTGAGGATGTCAGCGATTATGAATAAAATTAATATCACATTACCCGGTTTACTGCTTTGTCTTGCCATGACCGGCACAACGCAAGCGGAACGATTAAAAGATATTAGTTCTGTAGCGGGTATTCGCGATAACCCGCTCATCGGTTATGGGCTTGTGGTGGGTTTGGACGGGACCGGAGATAAAACCGCCTTTACTATTCAGAGCCTGCGTTCCATGCTGGGCAAATTAGGAGTTACCGTACCCAGTAATGTGGATTTGAAATCGAAAAACGTGGCTGCCGTATCACTACATGCCACTTTACCGCCGTTCTCTAAACCGGGCCAAACCATCGATGTTACCGTGTCTTCCATCGGTGAGGCCAAAAGTCTACGTGGAGGAACTTTGCTCATGTCGCCTCTAAAAGGAGCTGACGGAAATGTGTATGCCATCGCTCAGGGTAACGTTATTGTGGGAGGGTTTGGTGTCACCGGAACAGACGGTTCCAGTATTACGGTTAATGTACCCAGCGTCGGTCGAATACCCGGCGGCGCGTCGGTAGAGCGTATCGTACCCACCACGTTTACCGACAGCAATTTTATAGAATTTCGCTTGAATCAAGGTGACTTTACAACGGCTCACCGCGTATTACAGGCAATTAACAATAAGTTTGGGGCCGACACGGCTTACGCACTGGATTCCACTTCCATACGAGTACGGGCGCCAATAGATGTATCGCAAAAAGTGGCTTATCTGTCTGAGTTGGAAAATCTCGAAGTCTCACCAGCGGATAGTGCAGCGAAGATTATTGTGAATTCCCGTACCGGGACCATCATCATTGGAAAACACGTTACAGTGGCTCCGGCGGCTGTTACCCATGGCAGTTTAACCGTCACTATAACAGAACGCGCGCAGGTGAGTCAGCCTAACGCCTTATCTGAAGGTGAAACCGTGGTGGTACCGCAATCACAACTGGAAGTGCAACAGGAAAACAAACGCATGTTTAAATTTGCACCCGGTATCTCGTTGGATGAGATCGTTAAAGCCATTAACCAAGTGGGTGCAGCTCCGGGTGATTTGGTCGCCATACTGGAGGCATTGAAAGAAGCCGGAGCCTTAAGAGCAAATTTGATCGTAATTTAATGTTGGGCAAGTATGGATTAAAGGGGTAGAAATAGAACCGTTTGTCGAAGTAAGCCCTCTTGGCAGTGGAGAGACTAAGGACAGTTTATCTCCTGAGGGATCGCAAGGATGAATCCAAGAATTTTCACAATCACGGATAGATTGTGGAATCGGCTCACAAGGATCGTGAGCGAGTGTTACTGGGGCGTAGCCGAATTCATCCGCCGAGAGGGTTTTCTTGGACCGATGGTTACCCGCGCGGTATTTTGCCGTTTTAGCTGGGTCGTGTTTATACGGGTAGTATTTAGCAAAAACTGAACAATCGTGAGCAGGATAAGTCACCAACAGGAACGTCTATGAGTATCAAACTGGATCAGGCAGGTGTTTACACCGATTTCAAAGGGTTTGCTGACCTGAAAAGACAAGCAGATACAGATTCAAACGAGGCGTTACATGCGGTCGCACGCCAGTTTGAAGCATTGTTCCTGCAACAAATATTTAAAAGCATGCGTGAGGCGCAATTGGGCGAAGGCTTGTTCGACAGTGACGAAGGGGATTTTTATAAAGATCTTCTCGATAAGCAGTTGTCTATCAATTTGGCGCAAACCAATAGTTTGGGTTTGGCGGAAATGATTACCCGGCAATTGCAACAAAACGGGTTGGTGCCATCGAACCGCGTCCCGGAAAGCAACGTAGAGAAAGACCCATTGAACTTAACAGGGGAGTTCCCGACAAATCCAAACTCCTCATCAGTGAATAGCGAAGCGGCAACGGTCACGACACCGGAGTCCGATACTACTGCAATCGAAACCCGTTTCCAAGAGCGTTCCGAACGGCAGGAGAACAACTCCCACAGGTTTGAAAACCCGACGGCATTCGTAACCCGGTTGTGGCCAATGGCGCAGCGAGCGGCTAAATCCCTGGGCATCACACCCGATACTTTAATGGCGCAAGCGGCTCTGGAAACCGGCTGGGGTAAGCACATTTTGCGGCACGCAAACGGTACCGGCAGTTACAATTTGTTTAACATAAAAGCCGGTTCGGACTGGGACGGTGACACGGTGAACCTGCACGCCTTGGAATATACTGAAGCCGGATTACAGCAACAACATAGCCGGTTCAAAAGTTATCATTCCTATGATGAAAGCTTTGATGACTATGTGCGCCTGTTGCAAAGCAATCCTCGTTACAAACACGTGGGACAATCCGCAAGCGCGCAGGAGTTCACAAACAATTTGCAAAGCGCCGGTTATGCTACAGATCCACAATACGCTCATAAGATCATGAAGATTAAGGACAGTTCCTCCATGCAGCAGGCTCTGGAGGAAATGCAGCAGGCTATAAAGCTATCTAAAGGCTCGACGATAAGCAAACTAGACGCAGTGGATTAAGCAGCGGTTCTTCCACTTTGAGGTGAAAAAGTCATATGTTAAATACAGCAGTTTCCGGATTACTGGCCTTTCAAAGGGCATTGGATGTAACCAGTCACAATATCTCCAATGCCACCACTGAAGGGTATTCACGTCAACGCGTCAATTTGGCAACGCGTGAACCCGAGCGTGCCGCCAATGGTTTTATCGGTAAGGGTGTACAGGTCACCGGAGTTGACCGGGTATATGACCAATTCCTGTTGAACCAACTCAATACACGTACCGCGAACTATGGTCAATCCGATACCTATGCGCAGATTGCATCTCAAGTGGAGTCGGTATTTGCCGATCCCAGTATCGGTTTAAGCCCGGCTCTGGACCGATTCTTTAACTCCATTCATGGAGTATCCAACGACCCCACTTCCACGCCGGCACGTCAGGTAATGATTTCCGAAGCGGAAAATCTGGTTGAGACATTTCACACTCTTAACCGTCAGGTGGAACAAATAAAGAGCGGTGTGAATTCCCAGGTTGGTGTCGTGGTGACGCAGGTGAATGACCTTGCGGCTTCTATCGCCTCATTAAATGAACAAATCGTATTGCAAACGGGTGCGGCCGGCGGCCAACCGCCCAATGACCTGCTGGACAAACGGGATCTGTTAATTCATGAATTATCTGAAATTACCAACGTGACCACTGTAGCCCAGGAAAACGGCGCTGTTAATGTGTATGTGGGTACAGGGCAATCCCTCGTATTGAATGTGTCCGCGGGGCGTCTGCAAGTGAGTAACGGCGAATTTGATCCATTAAACAAACGTATCTCTTTGGTTACACCTTCAGGTTCAGTACCCATTACCGAACAGCTAACCGGTGGCAAGCTGGGGGGGTTACTTAGTGTAAAAGACGATTTACTGGAGCCGGCGCAAATGGAGCTGGGTCGTATCGCAGCCTCACTGGCCAATGTGTTTAACAGTCAACATGTTTTGGGTGAAGGTTTGAATGGCAGTACCGGTTTAAACTTTTTCACACCGGTGGATCAGACAGCTGTAGCTGCCTTACCCAGTTCGGACAATAATCCTGCCAGCGGCAATATGACCGTAACCATTAATGCAATAGGTGAACTGAAAGCCAGTGATTATCGAGTCAATTTTGACGGTACCAACTATTCGGTTCTGCGATTGTCGGATGACACCTTGGTCGATAGTTTTACCTCAGCGGATTTACCCAGAGCCGTAAGCGGTGAGGGGTTTACACTGGATATGGCCGGCGGTATCAACTCAGGTGACAGTTTTCTGGTTCGGCCGACGCGTTATGCGGCGGAACAAATAGGGATGGCAGTAACGGATCCTGCCAGTATCGCAGCTGCGCAAGTGGGTAATAATGTAGGAGACAACAGCAATGCCTTGTTAATGGCCGGTGTTCGTACGTCGACATTCATGGATAATGGTACGTCTACTGTGATGGATGCCTATGGTAACTCCGTAGCCCGTATTGGGGTTAAAACCGGTCAGGCCAAGATCAATGCATCGGCACAAAAGGCATTAATGGATCAGGCCTATGATGCCAAAGAATCCGTATCCGGAGTTAATTTGGATGAAGAAGCCGTTAACCTGTTACGCTACCAGCAGGCCTACCAAGCTGCTGCGCAGGTGATTTCTGTGGTGGATTCCCTATTTCAAACATTATTGAATTCGGTCAACCGCTAGCACGGAAGCAGAAGTTATATAGAGGTCATCTTTATGCGTGTCACTAACAAATTAATGCAATTTCGCGCCATCAATATAATGCTGGACCGACAGGCCGACTTG
The DNA here is from genome assembly GCA_029882975.1 of Gammaproteobacteria bacterium. Classification (NCBI taxonomy): domain Bacteria; kingdom Pseudomonadati; phylum Pseudomonadota; class Gammaproteobacteria; species Gammaproteobacteria bacterium. Next base: position 164,645 of record JAOUJW010000005.1, on the reverse strand, counting down.
TCCAATACACAACAACAAATTGCCACCGGACGTGCGATATTGAATCCCTCTGATGATCCTGTAGGCACAGTTCAAATTATGCCGTTGAAGGAAATTATTGAGAAGAATCAGCAATACGTTAAAAATGCTCAAGTAGGGGAAGCGCGTCTGGATCTGGAAGACCGAACCCTGGATGGCGTTAACGACGTCCTCATTCGCATGAAGGAACTCGCTATTCGGGGAAACAACGACACTCTGTCGCAACCCGACCGTACTGCGGTGGCTATGGAGATTCGTCAAGGCATTGAAACTCTTAAAGGCCTGGCCAACACTAAAGACACCAACGGTGATTACTTGTTTGCCGGTCACGCCGTACGTACCGAACCGTTTGTTGAGAGTCCTCCCGGAAGCTATTCCTATTTCGGAGATACAGGACAACGGTTTTTGCAAATCGGCGAAACCCGGCAAATCGCTGTGGGTGATCCGGGTAACGATGTGTTTATGGACATACCGGCAGTGGGCGGTGGACTTCAAGATATATTTTCGACCCTGGATACGCTGGCCGCCACGTTTGAAGCCAATAACATTGACCAAGATTCACTGGCAAATATTGATGCCGCCATTGACAACGTGTCCACCATTCGAGCCCGTGTCGGATCACGTTTAAACTCAATTGATACACAAAATGTCATCAACGAGGAGTTGAAATTTCAGGGTGAAAAATCTCTATCGGAGATTCAAGATTTGGACATAGCGGAAGCGGTGAGTCGGCTCAATTTGCAATTGGTGGGTCTGCAAGCGTCCCAGCAAGCGTTTACTAAAGTACAAAATCTCAGTTTGTTTAACTATTTGTAAATCTAAATCACGTCCGGCAAGGTCAGATTCGTCGCTCGAACCACCGCTCTAAACCTCATGTTACTGGTCGTACTTTGACACACCCCTTCCGTTTTTATCATGCCGATGAGTGGGTGATACCACGCGGTTATGCCGTTAAGCGCCGGAAAATTTGTTAAGGACGGATCACAGAATTCCCATATATTGGCGAGTGTCGGTGGTACGATACCGGCATTAATTCCGGATTCGGAAAAATTGTAGACGATTTTGGAGAGTTGTTGAAAAATGCCCAATTCGGTTTCCACTTGATCCAATGAGACGCCGGAAAAGAACTGGGTATGGGATACGGTCTGACTCATATTGCCGCAAACTGTTTTACCGTTGCCGTCACAAGCTGCAAATAGATTGAAATCACCAATATGATTATCACTGGTTTCAATTTGATTCATTGGGGAGATCAAGCTTACCTGACTGTTGATCGTACTCGGATCCGCGCTGGTGCTTACCCAATAATAGGTACGATTAAGGGTATTAATATCGGTGTTAGTGGGGTCCTGGTAAGCGTGGACTGATACCGTCCCCGTTTGTGCATTGGGCAGAGCGAGGTCATCGTTATTTTGGGTGATATAGCGCACACGGGTATGGACACTGCCTTCCACATCCAGAGTGCTCACTTCGCGCAAAACGCTAATGTTTTGCCCACCGGCAAATTCGGGTTGTTTGATCGTATCGTTATGCCATGCCACCCTCAAAGTGCCCAGCAAGGAGGGAGCGGTGGGGGTGTTGTTATCAAAAACTTCTACGGAGTATTCGACCCAGTCGCCATCGCCATATAAAACCAAATAGTCCGTGCTGCGGTTAAAGCGTCCCTTGTTTTGATCAATATCGCCAAACAGGCCTTCGCAAGCACTCAACCCCATAACTAGCAAAACCAGCAAGACGATCGAGCGAAAGTTGCCCATTTCGCATTTTGTGTGTGGCATCAAACTGGCAAACATGAACCGACCCAAACGATTGAAAAAATTCATTATCCAATAAAATTGTAGTACTTGACCAGAATTTTTCCGGGCTTAGTGTCTCATTTTCAGGTTTGAACGTTGGTGGAAGGGTTCTACATCGCCTCAGCAAGGCAAAAAAATGCCCTCACTGGGAGGGCACTTTTTTTGATAGTGTTTTAAATCAGATTTAAGCGTTCGCTTTGCGGGTCTCGTCTTTGGCTACCTGATGGCTTTGGTAATCTTCAATGGCAGCTTTGATCGCGTCTTCGGCCAAAACCGAGCAGTGGATTTTAACCGGCGGCAGTGCCAGCTCTTCAGCGATGTCGGTGTTTTTAATGGCTCGGGCTTCATCCAAGGTCTTTCCCCGTACCCATTCGGTCAACAGGGAACTGGATGCGATGGCTGAACCGCAACCGTAGGTCTTGAACTTGGCATCTTCGATAATACCGTTTTCACCCACTTTGATCTGTAAACGCATCACATCACCGCATGCGGGGGCTCCGACCATTCCTGTTCCTACAGTGGGGTCTCCTTTCTCGAAACTGCCAACGTTCCGAGGATTCTCATAGTGGTCGAGAACTTTGTCGCTGTATGCCATTGTTTAGAATCTCCGATCTAACTTGAATGCGTATAATGCTTTACTGACTTAGTATAGAATGTCGGAATAATACTGGTTCATATACGAAATTAATAGCCTTTGAAATACATTAATTCGGCAATTTCGTTACAATTAACCAACCAACTTAGTCAAGTATAGGTTCTAGCTTATTTATCGTCAATACCTTGAATATATTTAATGCAATAATTACAACTTATAAATCAAATAATTATTTTTTGTGATGTTATAGAGCCAAAAGGATATAACCGCATTGGTTTATAAGGAACTATTAATATATGATCGCTCAACCAGGATAATTACACAAGCTTGCCATGCACTGGTTTTGTTTAAACAGGGATAATTTTTTCTAATGAGTAAAAATCCATTATTTGACCTGAATTGCCGCCGCTGTCCCAGATTGAGTCAATTCCTGGATGAGGTGGGGCGGGAATATCCCGACTATCACGCCCGCCCGGTAGAGCCTTTTGGGGTGAAAACCCCCAAATTGCTCATTGTGGGACTGGCTCCGGGTATGCATGGCGCCAACGCAACAGGTCGGCCTTTTACCGGTGATTACGCCGGTGTACTTTTATACGAAACCCTATTCAAATATGGGTTTTCCAGCAAATCCATATCAGAATCCTTGAACGATGGATTAAAGCTTAAGCATTGCCGGATAACCAACGCGGTTAAATGTCTGCCACCGCAGAATAAACCCACTGGCGGGGAAGTCACTACCTGTAACACATTTCTGCAGGCCGAAATCGCCTCATTACCCCAACAGGCAGGGCTGCTCGCTTTAGGCAGCGTCGCTCATAGCGCCATCATCAAGGCACTGAACCTCAAAGCCAAGGATTATCCTTTTGGCCACGCTCGAGTACACCAACCGGAAGCCGGCCCCTGGATCATCGATTCATACCACTGTAGTCGTTACAACACTCAAACACGCCGACTCACTGAGGCCATGTTTCATCAGGTATTTGCCCTGGCACGGGAGAGAATCGAGGCTGTCAGCGTATAGGCCATGTTCCAAGCCGGCTCTTTTGATTCCAAAGCCTTTTTAAAGCAACTCACCCACAAGCCTGGGGTTTACCGTATGCTCAACCCCGCCGGGGAGGTGATCTATGTGGGAAAAGCCCGGGATTTAAAAAAAAGAGTAGCCAGCTATTTTAAAAGTCATGAGGGCAATGCCAAAACCCGATCCATGGTGGCACAAATTGCCGATATTCAGATCACCACCACGGCCAATGAAGTGGAAGCCCTGCTGCTTGAAAACAACCTTATCAAACAGCTCAAACCCCGCTACAACATCCTGTTGCGAGATGACAAAAGCTATCCCTATATCTATTTGACCTCCCATGAGGATTTTCCCCGTTTGGCTTTTCATCGGGGTGCCAAGAAAGGCAAGGGCGAGTATTTCGGTCCTTACCCCAGTGCGGGCGCGGTGCGAGAGACGCTTAATCTGCTACAAAAGATTTTTCTGGTACGCCAATGTGAAAACAGCTTTTACCGCAACCGTACCCGTGCTTGTTTGCAATACCAAATCAAACGCTGCGCGGCACCTTGCGTCGGTCTGGTAGATAAAGCGCCTTACGCCGAGGATGTGCGTCACGCGCGTATGTTCCTGCAGGGCAAAAGCACCCAATTGGTTGATGAACTGGTACAGCAAATGGAGACCTGCTCCGAAGCCTTGAATTTTGAGAAAGCCGCCTATTACCGCGATCAAATTGCCAATTTGCGTCGTATTCAGGACACTCAACGAGTGAGCAGCAAAGCCGGGGATATGGATATTCTGGCCGTAGTGATCAAAAACGGCTTAGCCTGTGTGCAAGTGTTTTTTGTGCGCTCGGGACTCAATCTGGGCAACAAATCCTACTTTCCCAAGCAGGCCAAAGACGAGTCGGCGGAGCAGGTGCTTAATGCTTTTATACCGCAGTTTTACCTCTCACCACAGCGAGGGGGGTTTATTCCGCCGTTATTACTCAGTAATGTGGATTTTCCTGACCGGGGCTTGTTGGCGCAGGGGTTGAGCGAAAACGCCGGTCACAAAGTGGAAATCAAATGCCGCATTAAAGGAGAGAGGGCCCGCTGGCTGCAAATGGCCGAATCCAATGCCCTGGTGTCACTGGATTTTCAACTCTCCAGTAAAACCAATTTGCTCAAGCGGTTTGAGGCGCTACAGGACGCTCTACAGCTGGAAAACCTGCCGCAACGTTTGGAATGCTTTGACATCAGCCATACCTCGGGAGAGGCCACTGTGGCATCCTGTGTGGTATTGGACAGCAATGGTGCCGGTAAATCCGATTATCGTCGTTTTAACATTGAAGGGATTACGCCCGGGGATGATTATGCAGCGATGCGTCAGGCCCTGACCCGGCGTTATACCCGCTTGAAGAAGGGGGAGGGTAAGATTCCCGATATTTTGTTTATTGACGGCGGCAAAGGCCAGTTGGGGGAAGCGGAAAAAGTGTTGGAAGAACTGCAAATCGAGGATGTAATTCTCATCGGCATTGCCAAGGGAGAAAAACGCAAACCTGGTTTGGAAACCCTGTTTATCAGTGGTCGTGAACAGGCGGTGCATTTAGCTGCCCATTCCCCAGCCCTGCATTTGATTCAACAAGTCAGGGATGAGGCACACCGGTTTGCGGTCACTTCGCACCAGCAGCGGCGGGCGAAAACCCGCTCCCGGTCAGTGTTGGCCGATATTCCCGGCCTGGGTCCAAAACGCAGCCAGAAGTTACTGAAGCAGTTTGGCGGTATCCAGGAACTCAAACGGGCGGGCGTGGAAGATATTGCTAAAATTCAGGGTATAAGTACTGAGTTGGCACAGCGAGTATATGATACCCTACACCCTGAGGGATAAAGGAAGATAACAACAACTATGCATTTCAACATACCTATTTTTCTGACTCTGTTGCGCATTGTCGCCATACCGGTTTTCGTAGTGGTGTTTTACATACCCGTGTGGTGGTCCAACCTGATCGTCACTGTCATTTTTTGCGTTGCAGCCATTACGGATTGGCTTGATGGATATTTAGCGCGTAAATGGCAGCAAACTTCAGCTTTCGGCGCTTTTCTGGACCCGGTGGCGGACAAACTCATGGTTACCTGTGCGTTGGTTTTGCTGGTGGACCGAAATCCCACTCATTACCCCGGATATGTTATGGCCATTCCCGCCGGCGTCATCATCGGCAGGGAAATAGTCATATCCGCCTTAAGGGAATGGATGGCTGAGCTGGGCCATCGCGCCCATGTGGCAGTGTCCATTATCGGCAAGGTGAAGACCATGGCGCAAATGTTCGCCATCCCATTTTTGCTATATGCTCAACCAATTTATGGTATGCCCATTACCATGACCGGTTTGGTGCTCATTTATTTATCGGCAATTCTGACCATTTGGTCCATGTTTATCTATTTAAAAGCATCCTGGCCCGTCCTGAGCAAGTAAAAGTAAAATCGATGTAAAATTAGCTTGACAGCCAAGTCCTTACCAGTAGAATACGTGGCCTTGGAACGCAGCGGGAATAGCTCAGTTGGTAGAGCACAACCTTGCCAAGGTTGGGGTCGCGAGTTCGAGTCTCGTTTCCCGCTCCAATTTTCCTTGCTCATTCAAGCGGTTAAAGCGGAATGCAGCAGTTGGGACTTACCATATCCCTGTCCGACGACCTATAACGGCCGAGTGACTATGCAGCGGCCTGCAAAGTCAGGATTTTGTTACTACGGCCGGTTAGCCAAGCGGTTAGGCAGAGGATTGCAAATCCTTGGAGGGCGGTTCGACTCCGCCACCGGCCTCCAAATTCTTCCCACCCTGTTACCCCCTGTGGAAAATACCGGCGACTTGGTTTGGTTTTGTGGTTCACACGGGCGTCAGTGAAGCTTTTGCAAAATTCCCCATTTCCAAAATAAAATCAAAGTGGTTATAATGCCACTCCTTCGTAGCCCGGGTGGCGAAATTGGTAGACGCAAGGGACTTAAAATCCCTCGGATGAATAATCCGTGCCGGTTCGACTCCGGCCCCGGGCACCATCTTTCCCCTTATAGACCGAACACAAACCCAACTTAGTCTTACCTGGAAAGACGAACCGTCACGGATTCGTGCCGGTGGATGCAAACCATCCCTGGTTTGCACCCTTCGGGCGCACTGCGTGCGTCCAATTCTGTTCCAGACAGAATTGTCGACTCCGGCCCCGGGCACCATCTTTCCCCTTATAGACCGAACACAAACCCAACTTAGTCTTACCTGGAAAGACGAACCGTCACGGATTCGTGCCGGTGGATGCAAACCATCCCTGGTTTGAACCCTTCGGGCGCACTGCGTGCGTCCAATTCTGTTCCAGACAGAATTGTCGACTCCGGCCCCGGGCACCATCTTTCCCCTTATAGACCGAACACAAACCCAACTTAGTCTTACTTGGAAAAACGAACCGTCACGGATTCGTGCCGGTGGATGCAAACCATCCCTGGTTTGCACCCTTCGGGCGCACTGCGTGCGTCCAATTCTGTTCCAGACAGAATTGTCGACTCCGGCCCCGGGCACCATCTTTTCCTTGATAGTATCGCAAATAAACCCAAACTTACCTGGATAGACACCCCGTCAAGGAGTCGTGTCATTACCATATATAAATAGAGGGACCTAATGTAAGGAAGGACGATTATCGTCGATTCGAATAGAGGCGGTATCTGGAACATATTGCAGCACCAGTTGTTCCAATCTCTGAATATTGATAGGTTTAGGCAAATATTCTTTGAATCCGGCATCCAGTCCTTTTTTTATATCATACGGCATGGCGTTGGCGCTGATGGCAATTACCGGAATACGAGCCAACTCCGGGGTATGTTGCAGTCTGTGTAGCAACTCATATCCATCCCATCCGGGTAAATTAATATCCGAGAGGATAAGCTTGGGTTTATGGGCGATTGCCAGTTGCAGACCAAGTTCGGCAGTATGAGCGGATATAAAATTCGTTCCGGAAATTTTACTTAGTACTTTTTTGACTAAACGTAAATTTGTTGGATTGTCTTCGACATACAGAATGGTTAAGCCTTTATCGTTAAAAGGTTTTTCAACATCTATATCTATATTTTCCAAAACCGCATTACAATCTTTGGGTAATTCAATGTGGAAGTGACTTCCTGAACCCAATTGACTTTCCACGCTGATGTTTCCCCCCATAAGATTCACGAAGCGTTGAGTTAAAGCCAAGCCAATGCCGGTACCTTCGATATCGGTTCCTTCTGCGTTTAAACGTTCAAAGGGCAAAAATAGTTTATGTAGATTATCTTCGGCAATGCCGTGCCCGGTATCGCTTACTGTTAATCGAACCATAGTGGTTAGTTCCTCCGACTTTACAAGAACCTGTCCTCCAACTTTGTTGTACTTGATTGCGTTGGATAGCAGATTCAGCAGGGATTGTTTTAAACGTACTCGGTCGGCCTTAACAGCTAATGTGGCAGGGCAGTCTATTCCCAGGCTGAGTTCGCGGGAATCCATAAGCGGCTGTACTAAATCACAGGTTTCGCGAATGAGTTGATGTATAGTAACTGTTTCGATGGATATCTGGATTTTCCCGGATTCTATGCGAGATAGTTCTAATACTTCATTGATGAGATTCAATAAATGATTCCCGGCATTGTTGATATCTTTAAGGTAATCTTCTTGTTCTTCAGAGAGACTTCCACCGTAGCCGCCGGCCAAAAGCTGACTAAACCCTAGAATTGCATTCATGGGAGTGCGTAATTCGTGGCTCATTCGGGAGAGAAAATCGGTTTTCGCCCTGCTGGCTTTTTCTGCCGCTTCTAATGCGGATTGTAACTCAAAGGTACGTTGGTTTACGATTTCTTCTAACTGGGAACGATGTTGCTCCAGTTGGAGCTCTATGTGATTACGAGATTCCACTACATTATTGAACGCTTCTATGGCTTGTTTCAGTTCGCCTTTATTGCTACTTGGAACAGTGTCTTTTCTATTTCCCTTGGCATACTCACTCATATAATGCACTAGCACTAAAAGCGGTTTTAATATCTTGTCAGTAAATACAAAAGCCAACACAAATGCTATCAGGCAAGAAATCAAAAATATGATCAATTGCCCCTCGTATATTTTAGTGTATAGTGCATCAATGCTATTCTGATTAAGTCCCAGGTGTATACTTGCGGGTAAACCCTTGATCAAAGGGTAAGCCACATCCTGAATCAACTGTTGATTGAGATTGACCTGCGAAATAGATAATTCTTCGGTGCTGATTTTGTCGATAACGGGTCGAAAGGCCGATGGGAATGCACCTGAAAAAGTATGGGTAAAAATCTCTCCGTTGAAATCGACAATATACGCGTAACTGACATTTTTGTTTTGTGTAACGATATTGGTAAGTATGTTTTGTGTACGTATTTTTTCACCACTAATCGTATACTCACTCAGAGTCTCTGCCATGGTGGTGCTGAACGTTTTAACCCATTGAATATCGTATGGCTGGAACTGTTGACGTAAGTTGTAATGAATAATGACTACGCTGAATAATGCGATGAGCAGACCGTTGACAAAAAGTATTGCTATAACTTTTTTAGAGAGTGAGTCTTTTTTTTGTAACAGCTTAAACATCTAGATACCCTTCAGAAAACTTAACATCTTCATCCAATCTCGTAAACTATCATAGTCAGACTCATTGGCCGCAACGAACCCCAAGGGCATCTCGGTTTTGTGCCAATTATACAAATCCGGTTTTTCTCTGCCGGTGGGGTCAAATTGCAGCAAGGAAGTTTTGACCCGCTGTATAACTTCTTCAGGTACTTTGCCATTGGCTGCAATACCACTTGAAGGAAAGTAATCCGATTTGTAAATAATGCGAACATAACCCTTTTTACTCAGTTCTTCTGCCATGGTATCCTGCATACCACAGACATCTGCTTTGTTTGAAATAACGGCTTCAACACATTTCAAATGTGAACCGTAGTAATCGTATCCCGACAGTTGGCTTAGTTTAATTTCCTGCTGTTGTAAAATGATTCTAGGAATCAAATGTCCCTGTGTTGAGGTTTCACTTCCAAACGCAAAGCGTTTACCAATGATGTCTTTTAACTGAGTAATCGGACTATCTGATTTAACCACCAGATAAGAGCGATATTCTGCTTTGTTTTGTGAGTTCTTTCCGCGTACGATGGCCCTTACATCATATTTTTCTCTGGCAAGAATATAACTAGTGGCGCCGAGAGCGGCAAAATGGTGTTCACCCTTACCCAATTGGTCCACAATGTTTTTTCCCTTTCCGGTAAACCGTAGTTCAAAACGGTGCTCGGTGGTTTTGTTCAGGTACTTCAGAAAAGGAATGTATTGTTTGGCGTCTTCCTGAGGTGCGGAGCGTAGATCGAATCCGAAATAAAATACCGGTTTGTCGTCGTTTTGTTGAGCGTGATGGGTAATATTGATGGAGGCGTCTTTATCGCTACATCCAAGTGCAGTTGACGCACAAAAAGCTAGTACAAACCACTGTCTTATATCCATTAAACTTATACAATTGAGGCTACAGTAAATAGAATAAATCATTCTCACCTTACATTCACACTACATGAGTAGAGATTTTACACAACTTTGACATTCCACCGTCACAGCCAATTACTTGGTACAGAGTTATGAGTGTCACGGTCGCAAACAGGTATTTCTTGGTTAGTTTGAGTTGACCCCAAGCTGGATATCGATTGGGCCCATGATGGCAAGCTTTCATCTGCTTGCTAGAGATACGGGTGCCGGTATGGTCGCGGATTGCGATTATATGACCGGATGCAGAATCTGCTCTGCACCCGTGAATGATGTATGCGAAAACCGCCATAACACCCTATGGCCGTTCCAGATGATCCAGCCGTAGAAGTAACCAGGACTCAATAGAGACTGGGTGTAAATAAGTAAATTAAACCGGGAAGCGTTGTAGGTTTCTTTATCCGTCCTCCTCGCGCATTGCTTAAGGAGGAGGCTTTTTTAGGAAAACATCGCATCCAATTCCTTTTCCAAAAAATATTTACGGGCAAGCAACTTTAATTGAATGACGTAATATGCCTTGGCAATCACCTGTTCGGCTTCGACCCAATTGTAAACCGGTTTAAACTTAACCTTAGGAAGTAGAGATTGAAACTGCTGTGTGATGGTGGCGAAATCCACACCTTTTTGGCGGGAATGGCGACAAATATTTTTTGCCGCGTCTAACGCTGTTTCATTACACTTGACCATTAATATACTGACGAAACGTTCGTCCATTGCTTACCCCCAAATGCTGACGTTTATAGGACGTGGTTTCAGAATAATTGTATCGTGGAAGATTATCCACTTAAATATTATGTATATATGATTAAATAATATACAAGCCGAGATAAAATCCTGACGGTAATAAGCGAAGTGAATGGCGGCAGGGGGCTTGAAAGGTGAGGAAGAATCCCTCAGTAGTAATAGGGGTTAATTAATCGTTTATGTATCAACCGTATATATCGGGTGCGAAGCGATCATCAAATTCTGTAACATGGGACAAAAATGTAAATTTAATGGTATCCAATAATTCCAGTGCAGCCTGCCAACTGCTACAGGACAAGGAGGATTTCAAACGTGCAAGGTCATTGAGAATGCTCTTGTGATCCCGTTTCAATGCGGCACTGTCGGGATAGTGGTGGTGCGCATAAACACGCTCTTCCGCGGAAAAATGAGTTATAAACAAATCCTGAAGTGTTGCAGTTAACTGCTCCAGTTCACTGGCAGAGATATGTTCTTCAATGGCGTATTTTACCCCATCTAGCATACTGATTAAGTGGTGGTGTTGCTCATCCACTTCTAAGTGACTCGAATTCATTACTGCTTCTACCTGAATTTATTGCTGCTGCTGAATTGCTTTTCGTCCACGAAACAAAAAATATTAGAGGTTTTTTTCTGCCATCTGTAAAAACAATGTAAAGCGTGGGTTAATTATGTGGCCTGAAAATAAGAACGCATTTAATACCGTTTGGCAAATTGTTCCGCAGAGTAATTGACGTAGAGCAAACTTGAGGTATCTTGTTGTGCTGCTGTGCTTGATTCTTTTGTTCAAAAGAGGAAAATGCCACTTCAAAGCTGATCTTTCTTGACAGTGTACTGCACAATAAAAGGAAACAAGATGAAGCAGGCTCGTTTGTTTTTTATGCTATTTGCCGGTTTAGTAGTCATGGCCGCATCTTCTACACAAAATGTGGCATATGCAGAGTACGGAGATATTGTGCTCAATAACTATTCAGACCAAACCGGAGTCAGGCCGGTGATTTTTCCACACTGGTTTCATAGAATTCGCTACGCATGTAAAGCTTGCCACAGCAATCTGGGTTTCAAATTCAAAGCCGGCGGCAGTGATATCAATATGCTGAATATCGTGAACGGCGAACAATGCGGCGCGTGCCATAACGGCGAAATTGCCTGGGCGACTGAAAACTGTGATTTGTGTCACTCAGCCAAACCCGGCACTCCTACGAAGGCGCATAAGAGTACTTTAGAGTTACTCATGTCACCGCTGGAAAACAAAACCAAAAAATAACTGAAAAGAACTCTAAAACTCCACACAAGAGTATGACTATGTCAATGAAGAAGCGGACGTTAGCAATCACATACGGTATTGGTTTGGGTGTACTATTTTGTAGTACTGCGTGGGCTGCGGATGACCCCAACCAATTCAATCGAATTTTCAAGCCACCCGGAAAAAACATCGACAGCCTGAAAAATGATGGTATTCATGATAAGGAAAACCCCGGATTATCCATGTTGCAGGAGCCAAAAGATGCATTCAAACCTTTAGTCAAAGGCAGGTCCGGGAATGCCGTGGATTGGGTAAAGTCCCAGGATAAGAAAAAATTTACACCTAAATATAATCATTTGGACGAATCCGAACAAGCTCTACCTATGGACTTACATATAGAAATGCAAGTCAAAGGTACGATGCCGGACGTATCATTTCCGCACAAAACCCACACGCAATTATTGGAATGTGCCAACTGCCATACCGATATTTTTATCCCAAAGAAAGGCGCTAATCCCATGAGTATGGCGGAGATTATGCTGGGGCAAAAATGCGGGGTGTGTCACGGTTCTGTGGCATTTCCGGTAACCGAGTGCCGACGTTGTCATTCGGTAAATAAAAAGGCCGTAAAAAAATCGACAAAAAAACCTAACAAGAAACGCTGATGCAAAAACCGGCCTGGATGCAGGCATATGATTGCTTAAAAGGTTTTATTCTGCTTGTGTTACTGGTGGGCGTAACCAATGTTGCAGCAGACAATTTGGGTAACTCCATTGAAGCCACTGAGCGTTTGCTTGTAGACTCAGTATCTGCAAAAAAAGTCAATTCCAGTCATAGTGCAGAAGCTAAAGAAGAACAGAAAAAAGCCCTGGACTTGTTGCAACAGGCGAAAGCGGCACATCAAAAGGGTGACAGCAATACCGCCAAAGAAAAGTTAACTCAGGCCAAGCGACAGTTTTTTGCCGCGATACGCTTGGTGGGTAACGGTGTGGTTAAAAACGGGAAGCAAAGGAAATACGACCATCTACACAAAAGCGTTAATGCCTTGCTTGGTGCTTTACATGAAGTAAGTACTCAAAAGAAATCTCAAAAACACACTCGTGATGTGGAACAACGCGCCAAGGACAGCCTGAAACAGTCTCAGGATCTGGTGAAATCAGGGCGCATGGATGAAGCCATTTCTACTATAGAAAAAGCCTATTTGTCGATAAAGCTAACGATCAAAGGCCTGCGTGACGGTGAAACTTTGGTGCGGGAACTTCATTTCGCCAATGTAGAAGAAGAGTATCGCTATGAAGTGAATAGAAATAAGACGCATCGGGTCTTAGTGGACATTTTATTAACAGAAAAACTCAAGGATCCCAAATTTGTCAAACTGATGGAAAAACCGTTGCAGATGTCTGAACAATTAAAACAAGAGGCACAACAACTTGCTGATAAAGGCGACTACGAATCCGCTTTAAAAACCCTGGAGCATTCCACAGCACAAATTGTTCGAGCCATACGGGCCGCCGGCATTTATATTCCTGGATAATAAACGGTTTTAATAATTATTAAATCTCTCCCTGGCGTTATGAGTTTGTGTTATCATAGAACCCGAACGTCCACCCCGGACCGGCTTATTCTTCGAGCCATATTCTATCACTACTTTGTCATTTTATTATCATAATCCAATCCCGGTTTTGTCATGTTGGGATGCTATGTTGTAAATCTCTGTGTAAAAAATAGTTTCGAGAAGGAGCATCCCTGATGGATTTTACTCAATTAAAACAGTGCCTGTTCCTACTTTGGAGAACCTTCAGCACCCTAAGTTTGTGCGTGGTCTTTTTACTGTTGTACTTATGAAGGCATGTTTTATCTGTTTTAACGCTATGCTGCTTTCCGGTATACTTTAATATCGTTTGAGCAACCGGATGAGCTTTCATGCAAACACAGGCGGAATTTCTTTCCTTACGCAAGCATTTGCAACAAGCTATTGTTGGCCAGACTCGGCTTATGGATCGCTTAATGCTTGGCCTGTTAACAGGAGGTCACGTACTGTTAGAGGGTGCTCCCGGCCTGGCTAAAACCACCGCGGTGAAAGCGTTGGCGGCAGGCGTGGCAGCGGGTTTTCAACGCGTGCAGTTCACCCCGGATCTTATGCCATCGGACATCACCGGTAGTGACGTATTTGATCCCAAATCCACCCATTTTCGTTTTGACCCCGGCCCGTTATTTCATGAAATCATTCTGGCGGATGAAATAAACCGTGCGCCACCCAAAGTGCAAGCTGCCTTACTGGAAGCCATGGAAGAACGTCAAGTAACCGTTGGGGGTAAAACACATGTGTTACCGGAGTTGTTTATGGTATTGGCAACCCAAAATCCATTGGAACAAGCGGGAACATATCCTTTGCCGGAAGCGCAACTGGACCGATTTTTGTTTCATGTCTGTATAGATTACCCTTCGTATGACGAGGAGCTTCTCATACTCCAACGCGATCGAAATACGCATTTCGGAACCGATCAAAAACAAGAAGAAACCCCCTTATCTCCTGCTTTAGTTCTGCAAGCACGTCGCGAGGCAGCTGAAACACATGCTGAACCTGACGTGGAGCGCTATGTAGTATCTCTTGTTAGCGCAACCCGGAATATTGGCAGTCTCATACCAAAATGGGACGGGTATATACAAACCGGTGCCTCTCCCAGAGCCAGTATTGCCTTGCTCCGGTCGGCCTGTGCTTTGGCCTATATTAACGGACGAGATTTTGTAACGCCGGACGATGTTATGGAAGTGGCGGTGGACGTATTACGGCATCGTGTCATTCCCGGTTTTAAAGCACAGGCGGATAACATCGATAGGGAAGCACTGTTGCAAGGCATATTGGCTGAGGTTCCCGTGCCTTGATGAATACAATGGATAAACTGTTATCCTTATTTTCCCCTGGACAGCGACTGGGCGGCAGGTCCTTAGCCGTACATGCTATTTCAACCTATCTGCTGGATCCTGAAGAAATACTTTCCATAAAAACCTATTCCCGATTGAATCCAGGTCCGTTTGTGGACCATAAAGAATGCGACCTACCATACCTGGGAAATAATGATTCTATAAAAAAAGGCTCGGGAATGGACTATGACGAGCAGCGATTATATCAACCTGGCGATGATTTAAGACGGATTAATTGGCGGGCGGCCGCTAAAACGGGTGATATGTACACCAAACTGTATATTGAAGAGAAACGGTCTGTCTCCACTGTGATGGTAGATCGCAGATCCGGTATGTGGTTTGGCACTCGTCATCAACTAAAGATAAAACAAGCAGTGAGCATTGCTTTTTACTCTCTATTTCAATCGTTACAACAGCAAAAACCGGTTGCCGGTATTCTGTTTGATGGAGGTATTCATGGCTTTTCACCCGGCCTGCAAGAATCCGCTCTGGCTCCCCTAATGATGGCATTAAATCGTACCAGCGAGAGCGTACCAAGTCGGGCACATTCCCAAGTGTCTGCTTCTATTGAGGATGTATTTAAATATGCTTTAACGACGCTGCCCAGAGGTAACGATTTGATCATCATTAGTGATTTTTGCGACTATACGGAATCGCACAATGAACTTCTGCTGCAACTAAAACAAAAATTCGGTTTGTCAATCATTCAGGTGTTGGATTCTGCTGAGTTACATTTACCCAAATCGGGAATATATTGTTTTCGCAGTGAGCCTCAAAGCAGCGAGCTGGAATTGGACTGTTCCAATGAGGAGCTTTATACCGGTTATCATGAAATGATGCGGGAAAAGATTGCTGTATTGAAGCAACATTGTGACGATGGTTGTATTCAGTTCCAACAAATATTCACCAACGACCGCCTGTTTTTATGAGACAGTTTCTTCGGGTATAATTCCATGCTGGACGCTAACGAAAACGCCGCCGGCGTTATACCGCAATGGGTTGATATTATCAGCCCCCCTATAGAAGACATTGGGGTGGAGTATACCGTTCTGTCCATTCCGCTCGTCCTATTCCTGGTACTTGTTTATGTGCTGATTTATAACACGCAATTTCGAGCCATATTGCGTTTGTTAAGTCTGAGATGTCTGGTGATTTTTTCGAGAAAAGACAATCGAAACCTGGCCAGAATTATTGGCTCACAATTACGCAGAGGATTGCAGTGTCATAATCTGCAAAATTATTCGCTCTTTCAAAGAAACCAAGGTTGGGGCGTATTTCTGCAGCAGGTATATGCTTTCAGTTATGGCCCCATTACGAGCAATGCACATAATAGCAAACTGATCGCCAAAGCCATCTATTGGCTGTTTTTAGCTTGGCATCAACAAAGTATGATCAATTTCGAGCGTAGAACCAGACCATGAGTACGATTTACTTTATGTATCCTCAATGGTTGCTAATCTTGCCGTTTGTCGTTGTACTTATTGTTTTGGCCTGGATTTCTAAAAAGCTATTGATAGCTTCTCCATTTGTACTGAACTTAGAACGGCGTTATGTTTATTTTCATCCGCGCCTTGAGGAACTCAGACAATTGAAAGCAGCGGATTCCAACATAAGAAATACCGGTAAAAAGAATCTATTCATTGTGATCGGAGTCACTGTGTTGGGGTTTCTTGCATTAGCTCATCCCTACCGGAATGGACAACAACTACCGGCACCGCCTGAGTTTCGTGATGTAGTATTTATTGTGGACACGGAAGTCAATATGTTGTTGCGGGATTATATTGTCGATGGCAATCGTGTGGATAGAATGTCCATGGTTAAAGGCGTACTCAGTCACTTAGCAAAAAACCTAAAAGGCAACCGGATGAGTATCGTTTTGTTTTCTGAACAAAGCGGCCCTTTAGTGCCACTGACCCAGGATCATCAATTGATTCAAGCTATGATTAAGCGAATTCAAGTAGGAGTTACCGGACGTATGAGCGACCCGGGTAATGCCTTGTTACAAACCCTGAAAAGTTTGAAACAAAATTTGCTGCTACAGCAACATAGTTATCCGAAAAATAGCCCAACGTCACCACTTCCCAAACCCATTTTGGTTTTACTCTCCGGCGTTGGGCGACCGGTGACTGATATAGACCCGGTTGCAGCGGCGACACTTCTGAAACAACAGTCTTTAACATTGCATACCATAGCAATAGGTGCAGCTACACTAGAGGCAGAGGAAAAAGAATTAAACACGCTTGTGTATCAACCAGCCGATTTTGAACTTTTGCAAAACATGGCTAAAACCACGGGCGGTCGTTTTGTGTGGGCAAAAAACGCCGACTCGCTATCTGAAGCAATACTGGAAATTCAAAAAGCAGAGACACATACGGGTGGTGAACAACAACAGTTTGTAAAAGACCCTTTGTATCAATGGCCCTTGTCTCTACTGCTGATACTTCTGATAATACCGCAATGTCAGATACTACTGCGGGGATTTTATGCTTAATAGCGTAGTTAATCTGACATTTCGAGAACCGTTGTGGTTGTTATTATGTTTATTGCCTTTCATGACGCTGTTGGTGTCGCAATTCTCGACTCAGGATGACGATACATTTGCGGATAAATCGCTGCGTCCCTGGATTCTATACCCCGCGTCACTCATTAACAGAAATATACTCCTCAGAAATACTATCCTAACACTATCGTGGTGTTTTTTTTGCGTCGCCTTGGCCGGCCCCCGTCAAATAGATCACCAATACCAGGGAAGTGCTGTAATACAGTCAGAATTTGTATTTGTGTTGGATGTATCTCATTCTATGGGGGCTATTGATATAAGTCCGAACAGAGTGGGGCGGGCGAAAATAGCGATCAAAGATTTTATACAAAACAGCGCTGGAATAGCCTACGGGCTCGTGGTTTTTTCTGCTCAGGCTCATATAGTCGTACCTCCAACGTCTGATAAAGAAGCCGTGTTACTCGCCTTGCAGCAAATGGATGTAAATGTCCTGCCCAGCAAGGGTTCAAGAGTCATTCCTGCTCTAGAGCAGGCAATTAGCAGTTTTCATAATAGAACGGCAGTAACGAAACATGTGATAATGCTTAGTGATGGAGATTTTAGCAGTGAAGACGTTCCTGAAGATCGGATTACGCTACTGTTCAATCGAAGTGATATTGTGTTGCATACTTGGGGGGTAGGGCGATCAGAGGGTAGTGCCATTCCGGGTATCGATGAGCCTTGGCTTAGCCATAAACATGAACCGGTACTGACACAACTGAATGAATCGACATTAAAAATGTTAGCCGGTATCGGCAAGGGTAGTTACAGTAAGCCGGATCAATCCCGTTTAGATTGGATGCACACAAGCTTACGTCAGTGGGTGGATCCCGGTGACGACGACAGCCTCTCCGGAAAAATTACCGTTTGGAAAGAATTGTATCCATGGGCGCTGGTTCCTGCCTTAGTTCTCTATTTCTTAGGTGTCAGCCGTCGTGTCCAAAGCAGACGACGTAATGAGTATGGTACCGGAAAAAGTGGGCAGTTATTAGGCATATTGATATTAGTTGGCTTGGGTCACGTATTTTATACACCAAGCAGTTATGCAGAGGACGTAACGGTTACTTATCGTCATGCCTGGAAAGCATACGCTGCAAAAGACTACAAAAACGCTGAGCAGCTATTTTCCAAGCTCGACGGGTACAGCAGATTATTTGGCTTGGGTAACGTCGCTTATATCAGGAAGAATTATAGTCAAGCGGCAAGATACTATTCCGGTGCCGTTTTGGCTGCAAAAGACAGCAATAGACGGGCCGACGCGGTTTTTAATCTTGCTAACAGCTATTTCAGTATTGGAAACTATGAAGAATCCGTACGACTTTACAATGATGTGTTGAAATACAGACCGGAAGATAAAAGCGCAAGAATTAATCTGGGTTTTGCTGTCGAGTTGTTCAAACAAGTACGACGTGAAATGGAAAAACAGCAAATGTTGTTTGGGTCACGAGGCCCTCGGGCTGCGGCTGTTGCCGACGGAACTGAACCACGAGGTCGAATCCGGCTGGATGATACTGAACCTCCACCGGAAAAAAAAGTGCAAAAACTCTCAGTGTTACCCGCTAATTGGGTGAACAGAGGTATTCAATACGCGAAACTGGCGGCACAGAATAAGGACTTAAACAGTACCCAACAGCACTTTCGAATCAGTGATACGCAACAATTAATGGGAATACTAAACAGCGAGACCACTCATGATTTCTCTCTTTGGAAGAGACTGTTTGAACTTGAGCAAGATTTTCAAGCTCCATTGGAGAAACCTGTTGTACTTGAAGGGGTGAGACCATGGTGATTCGATGGTGGGCCTGCTTAATGATGCTGTGGCAAGTTAACGGCGTGGCAAATGAAATTACGCTGGATTTTTCAACGAACCAAGTCATGTTGGGTAAACCCATTGGCACGACTATGACAGTAGTTCTTCCTGCTCTAACTGCCCCATCAGACCCGACCCTGTCTTTGCCGGAGTTCGTGGATTTTCTAAAGCCTCTGCAGCAACATTTCAGAGTGTTGGAACTGGAAAAGGAATTGCTGCGAAATGGAACTCAACAGATTCACAAGTGGAAACTGAGTTTGTATCCATATCGTATTGGTAAACTGACGGTTCCGAAATTGGTTTGGGTTGATGCTCAAGGCGTTGCCCACCTGGCCTCTGTTAACTACAACACGTTGAACATAGAACAGACTGCCAATCCTACAAATATCACTTTTCTGGAGCCGGATACTAAAGACATTCAACTTTGGCAAAGAGAACAACTGGTTTTACGCTATTCAGTCATAAGCTCGGATAAATACATCAGCTTGAAATGGGACAGGCCCAATTCAGCGGGTTATGTGTTTCACAAAATTGCCCATACCAAAGAGCCAACCGTTTACAACGGCAAAAATAGTATTCGTCATGACGTAGGCTTAATTTTGTTTCCACTTGAAGAAGGGGAAATGGAACTAAAATTACCACCTGTGGTGTATCAACAGGGCGGCCGGGACGAATATCTGTTTTACCCATTACCTGTTGTTCTGCGTGTGCAAAAACTACCTGTGTACGTAAATCCTTCGGTTCCTGTTATTCGAAAAGGTAAATTGAATGCAAATTACGAATTAGGGGACAGGCTTTTTTATCAGCCTGAAGAAATCGTGTCATTGTCAATACAATTGACTGCCTTTGGCGTTCCCGCTCAGTGGTTACCTCCCTTGTTTAACCATATGCAAGAGCGCTTACGTTCCGATATCCGTTTATATGAGCCAAACATTAGAGAGCAAAATCAACTCGATATATTTGGTTTACAGGGCTCTCGTCATTATACGTTGAATTTCTCTAGTGACGGCATGGGATTTTATCAACTGCCAAAACTCGATCTCAACTATTTTGATGCCGCCAGCGGAGAATTGGCAGGAACCAGGGTGGATTCTGTTACCATATTTGTTTTAAATTCTATAACTCTGGTTGTCAGTTCTATCCTCTTAGGCTGTGTTTTCTTGGTTTTTTCTTTTAAATTTGTTGTGGTGTTGTTACATGCAAGATCAACTCGCAAAGAATATCGTTTACTTATTGATAAAGCGCGGCGGCAACTCGAACAAGCCCACTCTCTAATAGAGGTACGCACCGCCATGCGAACCTATGCCGACGCCCACCACTGGCCTAAGAACCTGACGTTATTGCAGTGGCAACAATACGCAATCGACAAAGCTAAAGACAAATCTGTATTTTACACGGCCATGTCAGCTTTACAGCGCATGCAGTATGGGGCGGATGACATTCATTCAGAGCAGTTGCATTGGTTAAAGTCGGTGATTTTTCCGGATTCAATGACTGGATAATAGACTGTGACTAAATTGTTAAATTTATACTCTTAGGGTAATTGTTCACAACTCTATATGAGTTCCCATTCAAGAGCGTTGTACCGCGGTCGATGTAAGTACTACCGGTCAAAGTATAAGGCACTGCTATGTTATACCAACCCGTTGTAAAATCCCCGCCGTTGCAAACATCTCCACTGGTGTTTGTGATAGAGGACGATCGTTTGCAAGCAGAGTATGTGACGGCTATTTTGAAGTCCGCGGATTTTGATGTGGTTTGCTTTAAATCGGCAACGGATTTTCTGAATAACCACGATCATATTCGTCCTGCTTGTGTACTCTCTGATGTTGTGTTGCCCGATAAAAGCGGGTTGGAACTGCAGGAAATCATGCAGGATCGAAATATCCATATGCCCTTGGTTTTTATGACGGCACATGCCGATGTTTCCATGGCCAAAACCGCCCTTAAAAAGGGAGCATTGGATTTACTGGAGAAACCCGTCGCCACACTGGAACTCATCAGCATAGTGCGTAAAGCCCTGGCATTAGCTTCCGAACAACAACTGCGGGAGCAGGAAAAGGAATCCTTCAACACGCGGCTGGAGTGCCTGACCAAACGTGAAAAACAAATATTGGAGTCGTTAATTGGGGGACAGTCCAATAAGGATCTGGCAAAAAACATGAGTTTAAGTGTTCGAACTGTGGAAACACACCGTGCTAATATCCTAAAAAAAATGGAAGTCAGTAGTTTTTCCCAAATTCTGCGTTTTTTTTATAAATATCAGACACAAAGTATAATTCGTCAATAATCAATAAGATAAAAGAACTTCTACGTATTTTTACGTAGCTGGGTTCCTGAAAAATACCTGCAATCCACCATCGTGTTTTTTCCCCGCACGCCGTAACTACTTGGGAAGACAAACCAAGTGAGGAAATATGGCAACTGCTGACATAAAACATCTATGCCAATCAACACCCAGCCAAACTTACGATCCGGAGATTTTGGTAAACAAGATTCAGTCGGTTGCCAAAATGGGCATGTGGGATTGGAATATTGAGGAAAATACATTGTTCTGGTCTGATGAGTACTTCCGGTTATTGGGGCTGGATGGTGAAACAGTTAAGCCAGACGCCGAGGTGTTCATATCTATGGTTCATCCTGATGACCGATCTGCTTTGATGAACTCCATCGAGTTGAGCATGAGGAAGGCCGTCTCCTACAATATCGAGTATCGGTTGGTTCTCAAATCCGGTGAAATCAAAACGATGCGAGAGTGGGGTGAAACAGTTTTTGACAAGGACGAACACCCGATCCGCATGGTGGGATATATGCAAGATATCAGCGCTTTTAAAAAAGCCCATATGGAACTGGAATTGGTAAAACAGGAATTGGAACTGTTGGTACAACAAAGAACATCTGAGTTGGAATTGGAAAATTTTAAATTGCGAAAGTCCTTGGAACAAATTCAGTTTGCGCAGTATCGATTTGTCCAATCGGAGAAAAATACTACATTAAATCAGTTGGTTGAGTCTGTTTCCAGTGAAGTCAATGCACCCATTGGGGTGGCAATAACGGCGACGTCGCATCTGAGGAATAAGTCCCGGCACATAGATTATGCTGATACAGAACATGCCCAAGAGGAACTGGTGCTACTTAGCGAATATGTGGAGGAATTTACCGACTTGATCCTGAAAAATTTGAACCGTGCATCAGAATTTTTACGTCGCACAGAAAAAAGTTCATCCCAGGAACTACCACAACGATTTCATTTACAAACCCATTTGCAGAACATAGTTGATAATCTCAAACCAGAGCTGGAAGGCAGGCATTACGCTATCGATATTCAGTGTCCCGATGATATATATCAATTTGGCGCAAAAGACAGTTACGAGCAGGTTTTCAAGAACTTAATTATGAATTCCGTTATACACGGATTTGAAGGACGCATCGTAGGCAATATCAATATTGTTGTTGAGAAAATTGGTAAGGAATTAACCTTTACATACCGAGACAACGGTAAGGGAATATCCAAGGCCGATGTTACCCGTTTGTTCGAGCCATTTTACACTACCCGGCGTAAGCATGGCGGCAGTGGTTTGGGTATGTATTTTGTTCGTAACTTAATTGACCGAAATCTGAGTGGCAACATCGCCTGCATTCCACAGAAAATAGCGGCAGGAGCATATTTCCAAATAACCGTACCTCATAGAGAGTCCGACCCTAAAATAGTTTATCTTCAATAGTTCTCCATTTGTTGACTCCAGGGCACGTAAGTGCCCTTTTTTTTAAAATTCGGCCAAACCCGGATCCACCCATCAGCCCTACCACCATTGGAACTAACCCGATGGTGTTATTTCCAAGCTTATCTCTATCCACTACACTACATGTATATAGTCTGATAACCCAACAACATGAAAAAGGTTGTAGATATGAAACTCAAAGCCATTGTGATCTCGACGATTCTGTTACTAATCCCCGTGTCCGGCTTCTCCTTAGGTCTGGGTATGACCGTGGGTTCGGGGACAGAGGATTGGGAAGACACATGGGGTCTGGGAAATGACTACAATCATAGCGGTGATCGCGAACTGTCACATTTTGGTTTTGTTATTGACAGTGCCGTTGCCAAAACTACAATTTTCAATTATCGGCTCTCCATTGTGTCGGAAGACAATAACGTAGTCGACGATGGCGATGGCTTATATATGAGCGGAATGGCTTTAAATAACGATTTTGGCTTCGCTGTGGTGCGTAAACGTGCTTTTCGCATGTGGGTGGGGCCCAGGGTCAAACTGGCGGTATACGACGATCTGGAGCGAGTAGGTTCTCCCAATGGCGTGGATACCTACGGTTCAGTAACGGGTTTTGGCATAGGTCCGGTAGTTGGGTTTAATTTTAATCTGCCCAGGGTGGCCACTTTCTCCATTACTACAGGATTTCTTGCGATGGAATATTTTGGAGACTACGTCGCTTGGAATCCATCCGGGCTAACCCGTAATACCAATGATGTCGAAACGAACAGCATCAGTTCGTTTATCAATATCTCCGTGCTGTTTCGGGTTCGAGATCAATACCGAGGTGATTTCTAAGGATCGCTGCATCAGTAAATTAGCGTGTCGGGTTGAGCTATAGACGCAAGTTGCTTAGCTCGGCAAAATCCAAAGGATTACCCAAACCGGGTTTGGTATAGTCACAAACACCCTCTGGAAATATTTTCTTCAGGCGAATGATCTGCTCGGGAGAAAACCGCACTTGAGCATAGGTGTTGTCCTGCAAGGCAGTGTCGACGGGTTTGAGGGCGCATTTGAATCGAATTCCGGACAGCTCATCTCCGGCCTCCAATCGCGGCGTGGTGTAAATAGGGAAGCGGGCACTGCAAGGTGAAGGGGATGTTTTGGAAAAAATATCTCCCCACGCATTATTACCTGAATAGATCACATCCCCTCGACTGTCAAAGCAACTGTCCACTGCTTGCTCGGGAGCCAGCTCAGGCACCGTGGACAGAGGATTTTTTTGCTTGTTGATAAACCATTGTTCTAACACATCCAAAGCCTTACTCACCGGATCGAAATCGCATTTAAATTGCAGGGACCGGCCATCAATTTGAGAACATTCGACTATCCAAATGCTATGCAGTTTTCGCTGCTCCGGATTAGTGATTCGGGCACGGGCAGAAAAAGAGGCCAGGCTGTGGTGTTTGTCCAACACCGGTTCAAGATACCAGCGTACGTCGATGGTGGGAATGGTAAGCCGGCCGGTAAAAACCTGTCCGGAGTTAAAAGCCCTTTTTATTGAATCAATGGAGGCATGGGAACGCGGGGCGGGTTTTCCAGCGAGGCAATCGGAGGTTAAACTCATGTTTCGTTGATCCCAGGGATCTTCCCGAGTTTTAGAGGGATCCCAAGGAAAATCACCTAAAACCATATCCTTGGGAGATTTCCAACCACCCACACAGGCGTTTAGATCCAAAAACGCGGAGATTGAAATTGTTTTAGAACGCAAGGCACTTAAACCGTATTGAACGCCGACGTTATCCCAACTGTTGTTTACAATGTCGTTCTTACCCTCAGAATAGATATTGCTTAAATCTCCCCAATGACTCCAGTTTATCTCCAGATTCTGTGGGAATCCGGATTGTTTCAAACCTTGGGCATAGGGGCCAGGGGCCCATTTAGGGTTGAAAATGAGAGGAATAGAACCGCGCCAACCTTGGATACATCCGTTGTTTCCGGGACGGGGACTGAAACGGTTGTTCCATTTCCCTTGAACTGCGGTTTCACTGAAATTGAGCCCCTCCACCCGGTGGCGTTGGTGCCAATCTTTCCAGGGGCTATCGGGGTTGTTGCGAAATTGTGCATCGAAATAGCGTTCCAACAATTCACAGTCCCCCACAAATATAGTTTGGGTGATCATATCGGGATAGGAAGCTTGTGGTATGGCAGCGTCCAGCAGGCCGGGACGATTTTGGGCCATGATGTATTGCTGTATCCCGCCACCGGATGCCCCCAAACCGATGGTGTACTCAGGTTTACCATAGGTTGCCACAAAGTGTTCTTTTAACATTACTGCAGTTTCTTCCGCCAACTTCAGATTGTAGTGAGTTCCGGTTTTTGTCCCCGTGGAATAGGCCACAGCGTAACCTCTTTGCAATGCGGCCAAATATAAGGCGTGCTTTTTATTAAAACTCATTTTTCCCTGGAACCGTCCGATACCGATACCCCCTTGAAACTTATAAATCAGTCGGCCGTTCCATGCAGAATTATTTAAACCAGCAGGGGAATGCAATGACTCCTGAAAAGGGGCCGGCATCGCAATACTGTATAAAAACCGATTTATGGTTCCACGCTCCACTCGGATAATAAACGGGTATTTTTTTCCGTTCAGGTTCATGTGATCCAAATGCGGAGGCTGTCGGGTTTTGCCTGGTAATGGCAGGAAACGCTGCTCTTTCTTATTAAAGTAAAAATATTCCACGCGTGTAGGGATATTACATGCTTCGCTATACCCAATGGGCTTGAGCATAGTCAAGGGGATGGGACCCAATTGCGGATAAATCGCGGTGCCTCGGGATTCATTATCCACCAATGCTTGCCCCAAACCATTGAGCATGCCGGTACAGATAAACGGGTATTGCCAGGCACCGGAAAACAACGGTCCGGTGGGACCGGTATCGCCAATCCAAAATGCGTACCTCTGGTGCGGATTCTGTTGTGAGTTCAGAGAATATAACCGCGGAAAATGAGTGTAGGCAGAGCCTATAGTGATCAGGATACCGAGCAGTGTGATAGAGAAAACAAACAAAAACGACCGGATTAACATTGAGGTCATGGTCCATCATTCCATAAGCAGTAACAGGTTTTGCAGGAACAATATGTGCATTGTTAAACAATATTTTGGGCTCAGTTACAGTATAGCCCACCCAAAAAGTGTCTGTAAGCAGCCGTTATTACAATGAAATAAATTCTATTTCAGTTTTGGTTAAACAACGATCATTTGAGGCAAAACCGTGAAAGCTCTCGTTCTCTTTATACTATTGTTAGTTGCCGCCGCCGCAGGAGGGTACTGGTGGTATGAAAATAACATGGCACCAAAACATCTACCGGTAGCGGTAAAAGCGGTTGAATCTCAATTGAGACTGGATTCGGCTGCTGTTGGGTTTCTCAACCTGGAATTTGCCAAAAAGCTGGAAAAGTATCTATTGTTTCAGGAACCCAAAAAGGTAATTACGGAAAATCTGCAAAAAGACTACGGTTTGTTTTTCTACCAATTAAAGAACTCCGGTTTAAACTTGAACGATCAATTGGATTATGTGGTAGCCGGGGTGATCGCGGATGACACCCCGGAATACGCGATTGCAATGTTTGGTCAGTTTAATTTGGCAAATATGAATAAGCGGCTGGAATCAAATAAATACAAGATTAAGGAACAGAAACACAATAACAGAACTTACTGGGAGGTAACGGCATACAATGAGGAAACCTGCCGCTACGAGCAACCCGTCAGCTATTTTTGGAACAACCAATTGCTTCTTATCGGGTCCAAGTGGTATTTCCCCAAGCTATTGGATGCTGCATTAAACAATAAAGGTGCAGCAGGATCAGCGATTCACCGTTACAAGCTGGCGGTTGGCAGTATTACTCAACCGAAAAAACTCAGCAAAGGATTTGACGGAGCCTTAGCCATTATGTTGGATCAAGCTGCCAAGCACGCAGATCCTTTAAGCTCCATAGATCTGGAAGTACAGTTGGCCGTATCACCGCCGTCTATGCAACTGGTGTCAGTGGCAAGGCATAAAAATGATCAATGGGCCAATGGTGTTGTCAATGGATACAATAGTTGGAAAGCCAGTCATGCAGCAGAAATTAACAAGCATGCGGATTTAAAGACCCTGATGGACATAGTGACCGTTTCCCCAAATGCAGGTCAGTTGACCGTCAGTACAAATCTTAATTTAGAACAGGTGAACTCACTGGAGAACATACCAAAGCAGTTCTTTAGCGTTTATGTACCTAAAATTACCAGCCGGAACCCGGGTGAAGTGAAAGAAGAGACGTTGGAAAAGTCGGAGATTAAAAAATATCTGGCGAAGGTTGAGATCGATAGCATTCCTATTTTTAAAAAGGAATCTAAGGAAAAATTGAGTCATGCGGTAATTACCGGTCCATTTGCCGCTTATCTAAATGGTGTCCGTATTTCGGAGAGTGGCTCTGCAGAAGTAAACGTCGGCATGATCAGCGCACCGATTCCTAATCTGTTTTTTGAAGATGTTAACCCAAAAGGTGTAGGTAGTATCCGCTTTGAAGATGTGATGGACAAAGAGGGTAAAACCCTGTTGGAAAATAAAGATTGCGCGGTGAAAAACACTGACAATCACGCCAAATTTCGTCCGACCTTCCGCAATATCAGTCTGGATGTGGAATTCGGTAGAAACAATGCAACCCTGGAAGTGGCTCAGTCCTCGGTATCGGTTCCCTTGAAACAAGGTGTCAAAGCCAATGAAATCAGTGCTATTAAGGGAGTGTTGGATTTGCACGTCCCGGATCAAGTCGATGTGGTGCAAATGTTACCGGAGGGCGATAGTGCCACCTACAGCAATGGTGCTTTCCGTCTAAAACTCACGGAGTTTAACGGCAGCAGTGTGAACTACGAAGTTGGCGGTGATAAAAGCCTTCTGGTTGATGTTCGCGGAAAAAACGCAAATGATGAGTATTTAAAACGCATTGGCGCAATTTCCATGCAACGTTTATTTGATGGAGGTGAAATTGGCGCCTGGGATTTTGCCGGTGTACCTAAGAGTATCGAATTGGTTGTTGCGGGCAAGAAAATATCGGAATCTTACACATTTGAAATTAATAGTCTCAATCGTCATGAGTTAATTCCTTCTTATGTGAAAAACGATATTACTCTATCAAATGCAAAGGATTTTAGTAAAAATAAATTCAATCCGGTAAGCTCGGATAAATGCAGCGAAACCGAGATTGAACTCAGTAAGGGAGAAATGAAACCATTTCTTTTGTGCATCAAGTATCCGTTCCAGGCCTGGGATGAAACCAGCTATTCAGGGGTGTTCGAACTGTTGGGACCAATAACGCCGGAAATTAGCAACAATCTATCCGCGGTGACTTTTGTGCTGAACTCGGTGGCTTTGAGTGATGCCCAAGGGGAAGTGAAAACTCATGAAATAATGGGTAAACAAGTATCTAATTTTACCTTATCCGGTACGGGTAACAAAAGTTCACCGCAAATCATTTTCCCCGCACCGGAGGGGGTGAAGCCGGCAGAAATGGCGGTTAAGGCGGTTAAGGGCAGACTGTTGGTGAATTTGGTAAAGAAACTGGAACAGGCAACCCTGGATACCAACAACATCGGCCAAGTGGTATATACAAAATCCGGTCTAAAATTGGTCTACGAAGGGTTCGGCCCGGAAGCGCACTATATTCGCATCTACGGAGACAAAGAAAGGATTGTTAATGTTTACGGCATCGATGAAAAAGATCGGGAAATAAAAGCCAATTTCCCCAAGTTGGACTATCCTAAAAATCGTAAAGAAGGCTATACCTTGTTGATCGCCGATGTTCATGGCAAACCCACGAAATTGGTGGTGGAACTGGCGCAATCTCTGGATCAACTGGCCTACGATTTTAAACGCAATAACAAATAGTGGTTTAGTAACTTAAATTGAAATGTCCGCGTACCCTATGACAAAAAGAGTACGCGGAGTGACACGGCACTACTTTATCTGCGTAATTGCGCAGTCATCAGTTGATATTCTCAGGCTTCCAACAACTTAATAACATGGATAAGTCGTCCATGGGGATTTGCGAAAGAGCGATGTTATTGGAAGGCCATGTACGCAGCGCTGTTTCCAGGGATCGCTCATACAATCGCTCATACACCAGATCTTTCAAATTAGGGGTATGATCCAACAATTCCACAAAATCATCCCGGGCGACTTCCAGGATGACCGAGGGCTTATGCGCGGAAACCGTTGCTATTCTTGGCACGGCAAACAGAGCCGATATTTCTCCAAACAGTTCCCCGGTGCTGAGTTTTCCCAGCACTTTTCGGATTTCGCCGGCGTTTTCCGAGACTTCGACTTCCCCGTGAAGAATAATAAATAAATCGTCTCCGACTTTATCCTGCTGGCACAATATAGTCCCGCTTTTGGCCTGGTATACCAATCCGTGGTCGATCAAAAACTTACGGTCTTCCGGTGTTAATAATTCACCAAAATGTTTTTTCCGCTTAATCGCTGAAAGTTGCCGGTTCAGCTCTAAATCGATGTGGTGCGACATGATCAAACCCCTTTGAACGCAACCCTGGCTGAACCTTAGTACGACCTTCAACCATGACACATACCACTAAGGGTAAACGTTCCAGAAAAATTGTACAAAAAACTATCAACTTTATTATCGATACAATAGCTAAACAGCTTAGGGCGGTCGTTTTGATCTGTGATGCTTGACCGGTTTGTAGTGTGACCGAGGTAAGCTATGTTGGGACGGTGCTCCATTTTTTTGATAGACTGCACATTTTTACAACAATACAAATACGCGTTCTATGAAAAAAGCGTTTCTCTTGGGTCTGCCTCTCGTTGTTACTCCGGTGTATGCTGACACTGAAATAGACAATTCCCTCCAGTTGCCCAATGTGACGGTGTTGGCTACGCGTATTCCCAGTGCACAAACCGTGACCAATGTCACAGTCATAACCCGGGAACAAATAGAATCACGCCAGGCTACCAATGTTTTGGAACTGTTGCGCTCCGAAGCCGGACTTCATGTGACACAAAGTTCTCGCGGGGGGCACGGTTCTTTGTTCATGCGCAATGGCGACCCCAACTATGTGATGATAATGATCAACGGCGTCAGAATGAACGACCCGACCAATAATCGAGGGGGATCCTACGATCTTTCTCGTCTCAGCCTTGACGCTGTCGAACGTATTGAAATTCTCAAAGGCAGTTCATCGGCGATCTATGGCTCCGATGCTTTAAGCGGTGTTATTAACATCATCACGCGCAGTTCCTCGGGGGGCAATGGAGCCGTAGTGAGTTTCGGTTCCCCGGATTACTCGGAAGCCTCAGGGCAGTACTCGCTTAGCACTGCGACGATACGTTCATCACTAAAAATGGCTTTTGTGAACGAAACGACGCGTACGGGAGGTAATTACCAAGGCTACAATCAACACTTAGATAGTGCTTGGCGTTTTGGTTCAGGATTGTTGCAGTTACAAGCTCATCATCGCAATTCCAGCGCGCAAGCCTTTCCGGACGACAGTGGCGGACTGGACTATGCCGTTCTACGGGATCTGGAACAAAACGATTCCGAAGAATACGCTTTGTCGGTAAATGTGAAACAGATCTCAAATCTCTGGGTACATCAATTTCAAAGCAGCTGGATGAAACAACAATCGCAGGTGGATTCTCCCGGGATCGCACCAGGCATTCGAAATCCTTTTGGCATTCCCGCCAACACCAGTGATGACACTATACAACGCGAATATCTTACGTGGTTCAGCAGTTTCAAATCGCCACACTTGGCAATGAGCGGAGGGCTGGATTATGTAAGGGAGAAGGCCGAAGGTCAAAGTGCCTTTTTCGGTGCCTTTGCTTTTTCCGGCAGCTACGCTGAAAATCGCCATAATACCGGAGTGTTTTCCGAACTACAGTTAAATCCCTATGAAACACTCAAACTTCAAGCAGGGTTACGCCTGGATGATCCCGATAAGGGGGGCACAGTGTTTAGTCCCAATCTGGGATTTGGGCTGGGCGACAAAACCCGCTTGTTTTTCAACTGGGGTAAAGGATACAAGCTGCCCAGTTTCTACGCACTTTATCATCCCATAGTCGGTAACACTTCATTGCGGCCGGAACGAAGTCACTATTGGGAATTGCGCTTGTCACGGCCTTTTTCTCACGGAGAAGGGCAAGGAAAGGGGCAAATGGAACTCAGTCTCTTTAAAACCGACTACAGGGATTTGGTGGATTTTGATGCTGGAACCATGGTAAATCGCAGTTCCGTGGTGTCGGAAGGTCTGGAGTTGACAGTGAACCACGTTTACAACACTAAAATAAAAAACCGCTTCAATGCTACGTACAATAAGACTGTTGACCAAAATTCCCAAGAGCCACTACTACAGCGGCCTAAGCACAAGGCGAATTGGGATTTGGAATATCAGTTTTCCCGGTCCCTGACGGCTCATGGGACGATGTTATATGTGGGACAAATTCTGGATTCCTCTATCGCCACCAATGACCTCTGGTTGTCATCGTACACGCGATGGGATACCGCATTGACTTGGCGCAGAGACAAGCACCTGCGTTTTATATTTAAAATTCAAAATTTATTGGACCGGGACTATCAGGAAACTATTGGAAATCCCGCTGCAGGACGAACGATTCGATTGTCCATCACGGTATCGGATTCGGGATTATGATGCTGACGGCGTAAACAGCACACTAAAGCAAACGCCGGTACCATCACTGAGATTTTGGGCTTGGAGTCCGGCGTTATGAAATTCGGCAATGAGCCTGACAATGTAAAGACCCAAACCTAAATGAGGTTCATCGCCTTTTTTGTCTCGAATGGAAACCATCGATTCAAACAAAGTATGTTGCATTTCCTCGGGCAGAGAGGGGCCGGCGTTGGTGACGCTTAGTTCGATACCTTGTTCGTATTGCTGCAACGCAATTTCAATCGTGCTGTCAGGTAACGCAAAACTGGTGGCATTGGACACCAGTTTATCCAACAGTTGGGCAATTAGATCCGGCGAACCATAAATTTGTAAGGGTTTGTCGTTTATTTTGTCCAGTCTAAACTTGTATTGCTGAGATGGTTTGGCCAAACTGTACCCTTTGACACAACCGGAAACGACTTTTTCCAAGTCAAAATGACTGCAATCCTCGCTTTGTAGAGTTTGTTCCAAGCGAGTGGCTTCGCTCATTCGGGTAAGGATATTGTTCAAACGTTCTATGCCTTCGCGGGCACGTTCGGTATATGCCAAGGACTGTTTATCCAGGTTACCCAGTTCAAGATTGTCCAGAGAAGATTTAACTACCGTGATTGGCGTACGAAACTCATGCGACAGTTTACCTGCCATGGTTTCCAAATATCGATTGTATTGGGCGAGCCGGTTGAGCATGTCATAAAAACTTCGGCCAAGATCACCTAACTCATCGGCTGCTTTTGTGGCTTTCAATTTTCCCAGAATCCGTCCGTCTTCCCCAATTGCGTTTTCCGTTTGGTCGCGCAGTTGTCGAATTCGTATGGATAGACGTGTAGCGAAACCCAACAAGATAACAATGGCGACAAATAAGGTGACTATGCTTAGATTTGTAAGGATTTCAATTGCGCGGTTTTGCAATAACAAAATACTATTACTGGTTTCTTCAATAGCGACAGCCCCTACAATTTTACCTTTGATGCTCACCGGAGCGGTTGCCATTAATATATTTACTCTCTCATCAGGAGTTAAGCGCCATTGCGTGGTGCTCTTGCCGTTTAAGGCAAAGCCTACTTCACGACTATCCAGGTGAGAAACAGCGGATAAATCGTCTTGAAATTCTCGCGCCGGTTGGCGCAATATCAGACGATAAAACAAGCGGACAATTCCCAGTACCGCGTCTCCCACACTGATTTCATCGAACTCTTCCATTGAATCGGCAGCATCATCGTCGGTTAAATGACCTGATAGCGCCAATATATTGCTATCACCGTCCACTACCCAAATTCGAGTGTTACTGCGTTTGATGCGGGACAGCAGGTTTTCCACCTCTGCCGAGGCGATACTAATAGTACTTATCTGCTCCAGGGTACTCTGATGGTTGGTACCGACCAGGCTGATGATTTCCCGGGAATGAGGATCGTCCACGTCAGCAACACCAAAGCTTAAACGATCACCGAGCATGGATAATGGAATACGTATTTCCACATTATATCCGGACCGGGTTTTTAACCAATAGGCTCCTATGCGAGATTCCAAAAACAAATTGGTATCCCTTCTGTGTTGCACAACTCTATGCACCGACATATTTCCTTGGGTATATGAGGATAGAATGTAACGTTTAGGGCGGCCTTTTTGGTCCAATAAGGCAATTTGTATATGATCATTGGCGTCTATGGCGCTGCTATTGGCTTTACGGTATATGACGTGACTGTCTTTCACTTGTAGCAAGGCATACAAATAGCGCTGATACGTACCTACGGAAAATCGATAGCTTAAAGGATCATTATTGCCGCTGGAGTCTTGGTAACGTTGAACACGGTCGTTGTAACTGATCCAGTCTTCAGCATAACCATCCAGTAGAATAGGGGAGCGCAATGAGCGGATGAATAAATGATTACGACCAGCCGGCGCTACAGCACTAACATTGGTATCCGCTTCATCCGCAGAAGCAGGTGTTTCGTTGGATATTGCAGGCTTGGAATGCTCGAATATATTGGGATAATCCTCCAAAACGGTCCCAATAATCCGAGCGTTCTCCAGCAAGGCCGTTTCCAGGTCGGTGCGCAAATAGCGCTCCATTTCCTGGACATATTGATAACCAATAAACGGGATGGCCAATAAACTTAGAGAAACCAATACCAGTTTAACGCGGATACTGATATAGACCCGGTTAATTGTGGATTCAAGCAATTCTTTAAATAGGCGCCACACATTTCCCATTGACGTTTATTCAACCCAACGATAACCCATACCGTATACCGTATCGATACAGTCGAAGGATTTATCCACGGCAATGAATTTGTTGCGAATGCGTTTAATGTGCGAAGTGATCGTGGCATCATCTACTACAATCTTAGCGTCCTGCATTAATTGCTCGCGATTTTTCACATGCCCGGGACGTAAAGCTAAAGTATGTACCAACCAGAACTCGGTTAAAGTTAAATCGATGGGACTTTTATTCCAAGTCACTGCAAAACGGTTCATATCCAGAGACAAAGGTCCCCGTTCAAGGATGTTTTCGCTCTCCGGCGGTTCTTGAGAAGCCGCCACCCGTCGAAAAAAAGCTGAGATACGAGCACACAAATTGGGGATACTTATATCTTTGGTTAAATAATCATCCGCCCCCAAACGTAATCCCGAAATAGCGTCTAAATCACTGTCTCTGGCGGTGAGAAAAATAATGGGCAAGGTTTTGGAAATGCTTCGTAGCACCCGGCATACCTCGAAACCGCCATCAATTTCATCTTCCAGACCGATGTCCAAGAGCACCAAATCCGGTAATTGACGCTTGAAGGCCTTTAAGGCTTGCTCCCGGTTGCCCAGCATTTCCACTTCGTACCCCTGTTTGCGCAAGGCATCGGCGTAGTTTTCGCGAATCGCCGGTTCGTCTTCTACAATGGCAATGCGTTTGGCCATATTAATCTCCTTCAAAACAATCCAAAACGGGCATTACAAACGGGCCTGCCACCCGTACTAACAATAGCATATAAGCTTTTGAATTATAGCCCAATTATAAAATTATCAGATTTCGTCAGAATTGAGCCGGGATTGGTCAGCACGGTCCCCTTGTAGTGTCATTTTTAACAGCTTTAATAGACTCAAAGGACAGAAAAACCGAACTGAAACGGATTCCAGCGGACTTCTTTGGTTTTCTGTCCCTTTATCCGGCGCAAACAAGGAAAACGGGAAGCCACGGATGGCACGCTGGAACACCATCCAGGAGAAAACAATGAAGAGGCAATTGGCAACATATTGTATTTTACGCGACACCGCATTGGGACTGGCAGCAGGGATGGGGGTGGGTTTACTCACGTCCACACTTCTAGTCGTAGCGGTGTTGTTACTCAACTAAACCGGTTTGCACGCTTGTCAGGGTTTTTTCAATACCAGCGAGCCACTGACACCATTATCCGATAATGTCCAAATTACAGCAGTGTCGCTGTCTGCGTAGCCTTTGTCAAAAGCATGGCAAGCCATTATAGTTGCCACATACGCAAATGGGGCACCCACTTCACCAAAATTTATTGCCGGATACAAGGATTTCCTGATGGGGTGTTGCTGCAGCAGTTGGCTCATGCGGGTTTGGCTATAGGACCAAGTTTTTGCTCGGTCTTTTTCACCGCTGAAATCGCAATACAGAACCATATCGGCTGGAAGGGATTCCGTTAGACAAGCACTCAAGGAATCTGTCAGTGCCTGAGCCTGATCCACGGCGCTGTCTTCTTGTACAAAACGTTGTGAAGCACACTGGGATAGTTGATAACTGTCTACCGTTGCTAAAACCGGTCGTTGGGTAAGGGATGAATTATTTTCCAACAACAAAAAGGCGGCGGCTTCACCGGGAATAAAACCGTCAGAAAACAAATCGGTTTTTAGAATTTCCAGCTGATTACAGTCCTGTAAATAATCGGGTTCCAAACAGGATTCAATTGCTCCGATAATGCACGAATCCACTTGGCCCTGTTGCAATAGATTTTGAGCCAGCATCAGGGAATTCACTATACCGGGTTTACCACCAAAACCGATGGTGCTGAAAAACGGCGAGGCGCCGGGAAAATTGGATAATAATTGAGCTATTAATTCTTGTTGGCAACTTGCTTGCTGCTGCGCCAGTTTAGACTGTTTCGGGTCAATTGTAGGGTTTTCTTGATTCTCCACAGCCAAGAGTTCACAAATCGTACTATGAAATCCATCACTGAGATTGATAATCAAGGCGGTTTTGCTCAGGTCCCGGAGCCCTTTTGCTGATTCCAGCATATCTTCAAAAGCGGCTTGTCCCAGGCAGAGCAGTCGGTCCAGGCCGGTTTTACCGTTCGTGTAGTTATGGTAAGGGTGACCCTTTGTCGCGCTGTTTGGATAAGCTTTCGCCAAAACACCGTGGTTTTCCACCGCAATTGGCAATTCCTGAATTAAGCTTAAGCCGGCTCGAGCAGCACGACTTCCCATATCTGCACTACCTAGGGAAGTGGCCATGCCCATTGCCGTTATTGCCAATTTTGGCTCTGAATTACTCATACGTCATTGTTATTTTTGATGCAAAGAGTACAAATTTTACCCGATGTACGATTGGGATTCATGTGAAATATTTACCTGTTACAAATTCAAACCGCAGTTGGGGAAAATCCCGGGAGGAGGAATGAGAGGATGCCAACCCATCTACAGTTACCAAAGTCTACCTCCAGGGCCACTATAAGATATAAGACGATGGTGTTTTGTAGCTTACACTATGCTAAGGTAACAGCCACTCCTTTTCACAATTTTACATTTATCTATCTGTAATTAAACTATATAAAACAAAAGGATAAGGAACAAGGAAACGCCATGCGAGTATATCTGCTGTGCTTGTTGCCCATGCTCCTCAACGCATGTGCCACGCCTTCCGCCAACCACATAAAGGCATTTTCAGATTCCAGCGCCCGCTTAATCGAAATGACTCAAAAGGTGTTGAACTCGGTAAATGAGTCCACCATTAATCGAAAATTGTATGCGCTTGCGACCTTGCCACCGGATCGTGTTAATACCCTGTCCGTCGAACAATTTTCAAACGTGCGTGGCATCTATATTGATAAAGAAAAATCCCCGCTACTAAAGGCCATCCATGCGGTACAAACATATATGGAAGCCTTGGGAATGTTGAGTAGCGCAGACTATCGTCCCCAAGTGGACTTGGCGAGCCAAAAACTGTACAGCGCATTGAATCGCATGTCGACGCAGTATAACGAAATAACAGGTAAAGACTTGGGAATAAAACAGGAAAATTATGCGGCCATCGCTACCTTATTCGATGCTATCGGATTATCTCTAATTGAAGCCAAACGACGTGAGGCAATGAAAGCCATTATACTTGAAGCCAATCCCCACGTGCAGAAATTGTGCGATGCAATCATTGCCAATATCGGCAATGATATGGATTTGGTCAGGATTAACCTGGACCGAATGATGCGCGAACGCATAGAGGCTTATAAAAAATCCTATCAACGTTATAGTTTGGATAAAAAGGTGGCGGCACTAAAAACCATCAGTCTTTATTCCGTTGATATAGAAAAGTTGCCGAGTTTATTCCAAGATGCCAAAACTGCAACTGAAAAAGTTAAAACCGCCCATCAAGTCATGGCTGATACGGTGTTACAGGATCAGTTTTCCAGTGCTCGTCTGGCCCAGGAAGTGGGGACAATGAGAAGTTTGGGAGATCATTTACGCATTCACTATAAAGGTTTGAATTATGACCCGTGAGATCCACGACTAATTTACCGGTAACAACCGTGATTAGTAATATCCATTTGAGGCTTTTGCAATGAACGCATTGAGACAGTCCCTTATTGACGCCATAGATCAGTTGCATCCACTGTTGAATACAAATATTCCCGAACACGAAAAAAACCAAATTCGGGAAAAAGCCCAAATACTGTATGATATGCTGGAGACCGTGGTAGAGAAAGAACGGGAAATAATCAACCGGAATTTTGAAACAGCCATTATAGCACTGGAAGGGGCGGCAAATTCCGCCAAGAAATCCAAGAAAGACGTGGAAAAAATTGCGGACACCATAAAAAAAACCAGTCAAGCTATTGCCGTTTTGGAGAAACTGCTCAAAGCGGGTGTTGGGTTTGCATAGTCTTTTGTAAACCCCTTAAACATTGAAAATCACTGTTACATGTCGTTACACAACGTTACTGCCCTGAAAGGCTATGCAACCGATAAATAGCTATTCTACATCTATGCCATTTTGGCTAAAACTAAACAGGAGAATAGCTATGCAACGATCTCATAAACTCATATTAGGCCTTGTCGCTTTTGTATCATTATCAGGCGCAGTCGTAGCCGGCGTCATGCATAAACATGGACAAACACCAGAGCAACACGCCAATGCGGTAGTGGAAAAGCTTAATGACAAACTGGAACTGAATCAGCAACAGCAGATCCAGTTAAACCAGCTAAAGGACGAAATACTACGTGTACATTATGATCTACATGGAGATAAAGTGGCGCACATGGATAAAGTAATGTCTTTGATAAAGGAACCGACCTTCAATCAAGGAACAGCTCTGGATTTGGTCAATCAAAAAACCCGCTATGTGAACGACAATGCTCCGGCTGTCATAACGGCTCTGGGTAACTTCTATGACAGCCTCAATCCGAAACAGCAGCAATCGTTGCGGGAAAAAATTCAGGAGCACAAAGAAAGACATCATCGTTTTTAATTGAAACACAGTAATTGAAACACATTAATTGAAACACAGTAGTGGAAACGGGC
This sequence comes from Gammaproteobacteria bacterium, assembly GCA_029882975.1. Lineage (NCBI taxonomy): Bacteria > Pseudomonadati > Pseudomonadota > Gammaproteobacteria > Gammaproteobacteria bacterium. Next base: position 126,264 of record JAOUJW010000005.1, on the reverse strand, counting down.
ACCGAAGCCCGTTTCCATGAGAACATATCACTTTAACTATATAACATATCATATAGATAAATATGTAATATTTACTTATTCTAACATCCTCCCAAGGGCACGTTATACTTATAAGGAGGAGGGCGGGCTTCAGTGGCGTCACCAAAAACAATCTCGCTGGTATTAGGTAGTGGAGGGGCTCGGGGACTGGCCCATATAGGAGTCATTCAATGGCTCATCGAGCAAGGATATGTGATCCGGTCCATTTCGGGCACCTCTATTGGCGCTCTTGTAGGAGGGATTTACGCGGCCGGAGCGCTGGATGTCTATGCTCAATGGGTCACCAACCTTGAAAAAATCGACATTCTGCGATTACTCGACTTGTCATTTCGGCGACAGGGTCTCTTCAAGGGGGAAAAGATAATTAGCTTGCTCAAAGAAATGATCGGGGATCGAAACATAGAATCTTTACCCTTATCGTTCACTGCGGTTGCGACAAATCTGCAATCACAAAAGGAAGTTTGGTTAAATAGCGGACCGTTGTTTGATGCCATTCGAGCATCCATCTCTATCCCCACGATATTTGCACCACATAACTATTTGGGCCAACAATTCCTGGATGGTAGCTTGGTAAACCCGGTGCCAATAGCGCCTACGCTCAAAGATACTACCGACTTAACGGTGGCGGTGGACTTGAACGGCAGGTACCACCGACACATTACACCTGCGATCAACGAAAGCAGAAACGGATATCAGGAATTCGTCCGTCAATTCTGGCCCAAAACATCAGTTGGTATTGCCCGTTCAGACACCAGTTTGTCGTTTTATGGAATTATGCTCCGCTCCATGGAAACTATGCAGGCAAGAATCACCCGGTTGCAATTAGCAGCGTACACACCGGATATTACTGTCACCATTCCCGCCAATACCTGTTCATTTTACGAATTTGACCGCGCAAACGAATTGATCCAGTTAGGCTATACCTCGACAAAAAAAGCTTTTTCTTCGCTGAAATAATGCATATGGTAATAGAAAGACTAGAATTGACATGAAGAACAGAAAAAACGGGCCTTGTAAGGAGTTGTTATGAATGATGAAAACACCGAATCCGTAAAAGCCGCCGCAGAAGAGGCAGTGAAAAAAGGCGGGAACGTTCGAGATGAAATCCGGGATATTACCCTGGAAGCTTTAAGCAACCGCACCCTGGATATGGACAGAGTCAAAGCTGTAGCCAAGGCGGTGGTGGATGGTGCAAAAACCGGTTTGGATGTTGATACCGCTGACGTTAAGAAATCCATGGACGATGTGGCTGCAGGCTTGGATGCGGCTTTGGAAAAAAGCGCTCAGGCCACCAAGTTGGCTATAGAGGAAACCGTAGCCCGGGTAAAGGACTATAAAGAAGAAGATTTTAAACACACACTGGATCAATTACACAGTCTTGAGGAAATGTTTATAGAGACACTGGAGGAGGCCGCCAAAACGGGTAAATCGTTATTACAAGAAACCATTCAGGACTTGGCAACTCATGCAAAAAATACGGGAACCGCAGTGGGGAAACGAACCAGTGACGACATTGCTGAGCTTAAACAAAAAATTCTCAATGTCAGTGAAGCCGGAGTCACTGCAGTAAGTGACGCAGCCAAATCCTTTTCAGCAGACGTGGCCCAGGCAGCCAGCGGTTTTCTACAAGCACTATCGGATAAATTGAAATCCAACGACGATCAACCAAAGTCCTGACCTGGGCACTGATATTCCGCTATGTTGTGGGAAACGCTAAAAGTCGCTCGAGATATAGGTCGCTTGCACGAAATCGCTTCGGTACTTATCCGATATGGATTCGGGGATGTTGTGCAAAGACTGGGGATGGGGCGTATGTTGGAACAGGCAGGTAAAGTTCTGCGTTGGAAAGACGCGGAAAATATTGCCCGCATGCACTCAGCGGAAAGGATTCGCCATGCCTGTGAAGAAATGGGACCTACATTTATCAAAATGGGGCAGATATTAGCTACTCGGGTAGATATTTTTCCTCAGGACTGGATCCGGGAGTTTGAAAAACTACAAGATACGGTACCGGCACAGGATTTCGAGCTAATCCGCCCCCAAATCGAAGAAGACCTGGGGGATAAACCCGAAAACATTTTTACAAACCTCAATACTGAGGCTTTGGCCGCCGGTTCTATCGCCCAGGTATATGAAGCACAATTACCCGGTGGCGAGGATGTGGTACTTAAAATTCGCCGACCGGGAATACGCGCAATAGTCGAAGCGGATTTGCGCTTGTTAAGCAAGTTAGCAGAGTTATTGGAAAAAGAAATACCCGAAGCGAGACGGTTCCACCCGGTTGAGGTAATACGACAAGTGAAATTATCTTTGCGACGTGAGTTGGATCTTGCAGTGGAATGCCGCAATGCCGAACGCTTAGCTGAGATATTTTCGCAAGATCCACACATATCGCTACCCAAGGTTTTTTGGGATTGGACCGGGGAGCGTGTCAATGTTCAAGAGCGCATACGCGGAATTCCCGGGCGTGATCTACACTCCCTACAAAAAGCCGGTTTTGATCGGCAGCTGTTAGCCCAACGCGGTGCCGCCGCGGTTCTAAACATGGTACTCAAGCACGGATTTTTTCACGCCGACCCTCATCCCGGCAATATTTTCTACGTGCCGGAAAACTGTATTGTCTTTATAGACACCGGCATGGTGGGACGCCTATCGGAAAGGCGAAAGGAACAAGTGATAGACCTGGTGCGTGGTCTAATCAGTAAAGATACAGCACTGGTTGTGGATGTCATTCAGTGCTGGTCAGATGACAGTGAAAACGACATTGATTCGAGTAAATCCGTGAATACCGAGAGTTTGGCCATGGAAATAGACAATTTCATGGACAACTACCACAGTGTGGCGCTAAAGGAACTTAATCTGGCGACAATGTTGACTGATCTTACGGTCATTATGCGTGAGCATGCCTTAACTATGCCTGCTGATCTGGCATTGTTGCTCAAAGTGTTTATCACCCTGGAAGGCTTGGGGCGACAATTGGACCCGGATTTCGATATGGTATCCGAAGCCATGCCCTTTATACGAAGCGAGATGTTGTCGCGGTATAAACCGGAGCAATTGGCAAAACGTACCTGGCGACATATAAATAATATTGCGGATCTACTCGGAGATTTACCCCGAGATTTACGTCGATTGTTGCAATCTGCACGTAAAGGAGCGTTGCAAGTTCACGTGGATATTACCCGTTTGGAGCAGTTCGGCCGGGAGTTGGATAAGGCGGCCAATCGACTGACCATTGGCCTGGTCACCTCGGCTCTGATTATAGGCACATCCATCGTCATGACAGTGGAAGGTGGTCCTACCATGTTTGGCTTACCCCTATTCGGATTTCTCGGGTTTCTGTTTTCAGGAATTGGTGGTGTGTGGTTGCTATTCTCCATATGGCGTAGCGGACGAGGAACTCGCTAAACAGGTTTATATAACGATAAAAGGTGAATCTGTACCATGGTTAAAACGATTCAATCTCTTATCGAAGAAATCGAACTAGAGGCGAAATACACTGCGCGTTTTACTGGTAGGGCAAAGTTTAGCGACGATGTCTTGCAGGCGATTCGCTCAGTGGATAGAAAACGGTTTGTACCGCTAGAGCTACACAGTTTTGCTCTGGATAACGCACCCCTTTCTATCGGCCATGGTCAGACCATTTCTCAACCCTATATGGTTGCGCTGATGACGGATTTACTCGATCTGGATGATTGTTCTATTGTCCTGGAGATTGGTACCGGTTCGGGTTACCAGACGGCGATCCTCGCTGAACTGGCGAAAACGGTTTATACAGTAGAACGATTGGACGCTTTGCATCATTCAGCGGTAAAAAGATTACAAAAAATGGGTTACGATAACATTGAATTTCGTTGTGGTAATGGATACGACGGCTGGGAAGACAATGGACCTTATGGTGGTATTATCGTTACAGCCGCAGCCACGCGCTTACCCGAAAAACTTCTGCAACAATTGGAACCTGGGGGTCGCATGGTGATTCCCATTGGATTGCCCCATACGCCACAGAAGTTGATGTTAGTCATCAAGGATACGTGCAACCATACAACCGTCGATCCGGTTTTGGATGTTGCATTTGTTCCTTTAGTAGAATCATTAGATAATGCACCCCATCCCCGCTAATGCAATTCTGATCTCGGTACCGGCTTTCACGCCATCCTCATAGTATTTGTCTAAACTGTCTTTGCCAATACTGTTTTCTAAGAACACCGTATTCCATGGTATGTAAAATCTGATTCACAAAGTTTATATATATGTAAAACTCAGTGACACCATTATGTGATCACATAATAATAAACAAGGAATTATCACAGTTTTTACAATGAAAGGTTAAGCACTGTTTAACGAATGCCGAAGAAATTTATGAGTTTGTACGTTCTTTAAGTTCACAACCAATAATGTTCTAAAAACGGTTTGCCACGACAGCGTGTGAATGGGTGCTCGATATGATCAAAGTATTAAAAAGAGGTAAAAACAAACAACTGGAGATATCGGGAGAGCTAACTATTTACACAGCAAACGAGTTTAAGACTGCTTTGTTGAAACATTTCAAAAACCTCGTTTCTTTAGAATTGGATTTGTCCAAGGTAAGTGATTTGGATACGGCTGGAATTCAGATATTACGTGTTGCGCACAAGGATCTTGCTAAGCAGGGTATACAATTAAACGTAGTGAATCATAGCGCAGCGACATTGGAAGCATTCAAACTTTACAAATTGCACGGTACGCAGGATTGGCTTGCATAGCTAACAGCGACGGACATTAGATGGAACCGGAAGAGTCAGGGCTACAGGCCTATATTAATGAATCCAAGGAACTCCTGCAGGACATGGAGGATGCTCTGTTGCAACTAGAAAACAGCCCCAATGACTCTGATTTAATCGCATCCATTTTTCGGGTAGCCCACACCATAAAGGGTGCCAGTGGGATTTTTGGTTTCACAGAGACTGAGACCTTTACTCACGTATTGGAAAATGTGTTTGATCTAATTCGGAATCATGAATTGGCTATGGACGCGAAGTTGTCCGCATTGATGCTGAAAAGCAAAGATCACCTCTGGAATCTAATCGTCAATATCGGAAACAAGGAACCAGTATCCGAAGAATTAATGCAGAGTGGGAGAGATCTGTCTTTTGCTCTAAGCGAATATGCGGGAATTGACGCTACTTTTACACATGAGGACTCACTACAAGAAGTTACCCGAGCTAAGGAGTGTGTTCAAGAGAACAGAATTTGGTACATTTCATTGAGATTTTCCACCGAGGTCCTACAAAATGGAATGGACCCTTTGTCATTTCTGCGGTATATGCACCGAATTGGTGACATCGTTGGAATTTCAAGTATTCTACATTACGAGGGCGAATTGGAGCATATGGATGTCCTTTCTTGTTATACCGGATTGGAAATCGTCTTTCAGACTGCGGTTACGCAAGAAGAAATTGAACAGGTATTTTTGTTTGTCAGGAATGATTGTCAATTACGCATCCTACCTCCTAATGCCACTCAATCAGACTTTAAAGATCTCATTGAAGAATTGCGAAGGGAAACACCGAATATAGAAACCATAATGGTGCATCTGGGGGTACTGCATGAGCACATTGGCGAACACATGGTAGAGCCTGTCGCCCGGTCGGTATCACTAAATGAAGCTGTAGAGGACCACCAAATAGAAAGCACAGTCATGGCCCCTGTGAGAAAGCCGGTAACGAAAGGTCCTCAATCGTCTAAACCTCCTCATAGTACTAATAGTAATAATCCTAAGTCTAAAAGCCTGCGGGTTGACGCGGACAAATTGGACCAACTGATTAACTTGGTAGGAGAAATGGTTATCGCTGGTGCCAGTACCAATTTGATTGCCCAAGCGTTAAACAATGATAGATTAACCGAATCCATGTCTGTTCTATCCAGACTATTGGAAGAAATTAGGGACAATGCCCTCAATCTTAGAATGGTTCAGGTTGGTGAAACATTCAATCGCTATCATAGAATCGTAAGGGACGTCAGCCAGGAGTTGGGGAAAACAATCAAGCTTGAAATATACGGAGGGGATACGGAGTTAGATAAAACCGTTATAGAAAGGATATCCGATCCCCTGATTCACCTCATAAGGAACTCCATAGACCATGGATTGGAAAGCAAGGAAGAACGCATAAGATTGGGAAAATCAGAGACCGGAATAATCCGTTTAACAGCCTATCATGAAGCGGGTAGCATCGTTATTGAGGTTAGCGATGACGGTCGCGGTCTGGATAAGACAAAAATATTGGAAAAGGCTATGAATCAAGGATTGGTGTCTCATACACATATATTAAGCGATTCTGAGATTTATAACTTAGTGTTTGAACCTGGCTTCTCCACTGTTGACGAAGTCACCCACTTTTCCGGCAGGGGTGTGGGCATGGATGTAGTAAGAAAGAATATTGAATCCCTGCGCGGGAGTGTTGATATCGATAGCTACCCCGGTACCGGTAGCATCACACGCATACGATTGCCCCTTACCCTGGCTATTATCGATGGGTTTCTTGTTAGCGTTGGTGACTCATCCTTCGTCATTCCGCTGGATCTAATTAACGAATGCATTGAATCGGATGCAATCCATAAAGAATTGCCTTCTTATATCAATCTTCGAGGTGATGTATTGCCTTTGTTTGATCTTGGAAAACAAATGAAAATACCCACAGACACCAACAGTAGAAGCAATATTGTTGTAATACAGTTTGGTAGCGTGAAAGCCGGAATAATTGTGGAAAAGTTATTGGGAGAATTTCAGACCGTCATCAAGCCATTGGGGAAAATCTTTAACCACCTAAAGGGCGTGAGTGGGGCAACCATACTGGGTACAGGCGAAGTTGCTGTAATATTGGACATACCGGCTCTATTGTCCAAAGTTACGGATAATGTGGCAGGTAGCAATGATTATCCGTTAGCGCCAACTAACGGAACATTACATTAACTGGTATTAATAATGGAAACAATTGAAAAAAGTGGATCCAGACTCAATCTTGGAACAAAAGTTACCCTGTCTTTTATAGCGGTGTGTGTTATCTCCATACTCACCGTATCTTTAGTCAGTTATATTGTATCCGCAAACGCATTGCAGCGTACACAATTTGAAAAATTAACTGCGATTAGGGACAACACCGCGTCAGCCCTGGTAGATTATGTGGAAACAATAAAAAATCACATTGTTTCTGAATCAAAAAGTCTGACGATCATTGAGGCTGCCGAGGAATTTTCGGCAGCGTTCCGTGCCTTGGATAATTCGCAATCTTTATCCTATTCCAGCGAAACAGACCAGCGACTAATGAACTATTATAGGAATGAATTTGTTCCCCGACTTGGGCAAAACAGTCAACAAAATATTCTCTTGGATCAATATCTACCCGGCACCCACAGGGCCAGATATCTTCAAGACTTGTACCTGGCCGGCAACCCATATCCGGTAGGCAAAAAGCAGTTATTGGTGGACGCCGGAGATGGCAGTGTTTACAGCAGTGTACATGCGAAATATCACCCAATCTTTGTAAAATACCTGGCGAAATTCGGATACTATGACTTGTTTATCATCGATTCATCAACCGGAGACATTTTGTATTCCGTATACAAAGAAATCGATTTTGCTTCCTCTGTAGGTTCAAATATAAGTAGAAACTCCAGTCTGGCTTCTGTATTTTCTGCCGTGCAATCTTCTTTCAACTCTGATTTGTCGAAATTATCAGAGTTTTCTCCATATCATCCTTCCTATGATGCACCTGCTGCTTTTGTTGGAACTCCCATAGTCAGAAACGGAAAAAACATTGGTACATTGGTGTTTCAGATACCAACCAACAAAATTAACGACATAATGCACTATCGTGACAAAGGGGAAACCATCGGGCTTGGCCATAGTGGACAATCCTATATAGTCGCAAATGATTTCACCCTTAGGAGCGATCCCAGGCCCTTACATGTAAACAAATCCAACTACATAAATAGACTAACGAATTATGACCCGACAATTGACGCTAATGAAATAGACCGCGTAGGCAGTGCAATTGGTATACAAAAAGTACGTACCGATGCTACCGAAGCGGCGCTTCGGGGTAACAACAAAACGGAAATAATTCGAGGATACTTAGGTAATCAGGTTTTGTCGTCCTATAGCCCGATAACTATTGATGAATTCAAATGGGCGGTATTGAGTGAAATGGACGTGGACGAAGCCTTCGCTGACGTATATTTTCTCAGGTACATCCTTATCGTTGGTACACTGGTTGTTCTGGCCGGGACCATCGCATTTGCCACTTTCTTCAGCCGGTTTAGCATAACGAGACCGCTAAATGATATGGTTAACGCGGTCAATAATTTAAGGCGTGGAGAAGGCGATCTAACTTTTCGTATTCCCATACAAAGTAATGACGAAATAGGTGATACGGCGCGCGCTGTAAACGGATTTGTTGAAAAAATCCAAATGGTATTGTTAGACGTCAATAACTATGTGGAGTTGATTAGCGGTATCGCCAATCAGGTTCAATCGGCTGCCCAGTTTCTCAATGCAGGATCAACAAAACAAGCGGTTAGCGTTCAGGAGACCAGCGCATCCATGGAAGAGATGAACGCATCGATCAACCAAAATGCAGAAAACGCCAAACAAACGGAATCTATAGCCATTAATGCATCCGTGGAGGCATCTGAAAGTGGTGAGGTGGTTAACGACACCGTTGTCGCCATGCGGCTTATCGCTGAAAAAATATCGCTAATAGAAGATATCGCTTATAAAACCAACCTCTTAGCCCTGAACGCAGCAATAGAAGCGGCTAGAGCCGGAGATCATGGAAAGGGGTTTGCGGTGGTTGCAGACGAGGTTAGAAAATTGGCTGAACGAAGTCAACAGTCCGCAAAGGAAATAAGTAGCGAAGCGTCAAACAGCTTAAAAATAGCGGATCGCGCCGGACTGCTGTTACATCAAATGGTACCCAATATTCAAAAAACAGCGGATCTTGTCATGGAAATCAGTGCTGCGTCAGAAGAACAGGCCACTGGGGTACAACAAGTCAGCACTGCCATAGAACAACTTGACGATATTGCACAAAGTACGGCTATGGCGTCAGACCAACTCGCGGAAACAGCCAATTCCTTGCATAATCACGCCTCGAATTTAAAAACATCTATCGGATATTTTAAATTAGGGGAAAGCACCGAAGAATTATACATACCGGATGTGGTGAAAATATTTGGTAATCACGGAACCGATGCGGCAACTTCGGCGATTGATCTGAGTGACTTTGAGCCATTCAGTGATGTCAAAACCGGCAACTAAGTGATATTAATGAACCAGAGAAATCAAGCCAACACCACTACTATTTTCCAGAAAAAGTTTCTGTGTTTCTATCTGGACGATAGAAAGTTTGCAGTACCTATAGAATACATTCGGGAAATAGCAGAATATTCAGAAATCACCCCTATCCCCATGATGCCGCAATTTGTCTGGGGGGCCCTCAACCTAAGAGGCTCAGTTATCCCAATATTGGACTTGTCAGCCCGAATCGGGTTAAAACATTCTACATTAGGAAAACGCACCTGTTTTTTGATAGTTGAAGTTCCTGCGGGGAACAAGACTATCTGCACCGGGCTGATTGCAGATTCCGTGTCTGAAGTAACCGATATAAATAGTGACTGTACCGATCCGGTTCCCGATTTTGGAGGAAAATTTATTAATGAATTCATCGAAGGGATTGGCAGGGTAAAAAACGAACTGGTAATGCTGCTAAATGTTGACACTATTATATCGATGGAAGATATTCGTGAATTTTACACCGGCTTAAACGAAAATGTTTCGGACTACAGTTTCTCTGAGAACTTAGAACGCAAGGTGTCATGAGGGGCACGAAAGTTTTATGGTAAACAGCATGGACAATCATAGGCTATACACTGATGTAAAACATTCCGGAGAATCAGAAGTATTGGAACGGAATACTCAGTATTTGTTATTTTTACTTGGAAAGGAACAGTTTGGAGTTGAAATACTGCATATCAAGGAAATAATCGAATACATAAACGTTGCACGTGTACCGATGGTTCCCGATTACATCAGGGGTGTGATTAATCTTCGCGGGAATGTGGTACCCGTCATTGATTTGGCATCTCGATTCCATAAGTCACCTGAGACCATTGGACCCAGAACCTGTATTGTTGTTGTCGAAATCAAGCAAGAAGATGACAAATTGGATGTTGGATTTATTGTAGATTCCGTGAATGAAGTTTTGTCAGTGAACCCCCAGGATATAAAACCGGCCCCGGCATTTGGGGCAAGCATTTCAGTAAAATATATTCAAGGAATGGGTAGAGTTGACCAGGGTTTCGCTACTTTGATTAACATCTATGAAGCGCTGAATGTCGACGAACTATCCATGTTGGCATTCGATTGAATAACTTATGACTACCAGCGATTCCAATAGCTATACCGCACATCCAATGAACGAAAAGGAGTATTGTTTCTTCAAGGAATTCATTGGGAAACAGGTAGGTATTGCACTGGCGGAAAACAAACAAGCTATGGTGTCCGGAAGGCTAAACAAGCGTCTAAATCAACTTCAAATGAACAGCTATTCAGATTATATCAAATACCTAAAACAGGGACATGCCAGTGAAGAGCAGGTTGTTATAGATTTGTTAACCACCAATGAAACCTGTTTTTTTCGGGAACCAAAGCATTTTGAAGTTCTGGAAACCAGTGTTCTACCTGGACTTAAACGGCATCCAAGGGTTAGAGTATGGAGCGCCGCCTGTTCCAGCGGTGAAGAAGCATATTCATTGGCTATGTTATTGGATAGCGTATTCAACGATACGCGTTGGGAAATTCTGGCCTCTGATGTCAGTCGACAGATGCTGGAAACAGCCGAGAGAGGGTTGTATCCGCTGGATAACAATCAACGAATCCCAAAGCACTACTTGCAAAGGTATTGCCTAAAAGGTGTTCGGTCTCAATCGGGTCAACTACTTATGGATAAAGACCGATTATCCAATATGACATTTAGAACTATTAACCTAACCAAACCTTTACCGGACATAGGTAAGTTCCACATCATTTTCCTGCGTAATGTCTTGATATATTTCGCTGAGGAAACACGAGTGAGAGTGATACATCAACTTGAGAAACATCTGATTGAAGGCGGATATTTTGTCGTAGGACATTCAGAATCCTTACATGGGATTAGTAAATCACTAAAGCCACTGATTCCATCCATATATCAAAATGGACGGGGATACTGATGACCATTAAAGTACTGGTTGTGGATGATTCTGCTGTGGTTCGCAAGGTAGTATCTGAGATACTGGATGCAGACCCTTCCATTGATGTCATCGCCAAAGCTTCAGATCCTATATTTGCCATGAAACATATGGAAAAGGCGTGGCCCGACGTCATTTTGCTGGATATTGAAATGCCTCGAATGGACGGCATCACCTTCTTAAAAAAAATAATGTCAGAAAGGCCTACCCCGGTTGTCATATGCTCTTCAATGACACAACAAGGGGCAGACATAACAATGCAAGCCTTAGCATCCGGTGCCGTTGATATTATAGCAAAGCCCAAAGTATCTTTGAGTACTTACTTTCGTGAAGAACGAACCCTATTTTTACAGGCGATAAAATCTGCAGCACAAGCCAATATTAAACAATTAAAACCTAATGTAATACCTATAGATAGACCTGTACCTGCTAAGCATTCGGTTGATACCGTAATTCCACCAGTGGCACTAAATACCAAAGTAAAAACAGATTGCGTTGTCGCAATCGGAACCTCCACTGGCGGTACTCAAGCTCTGGAAGAGATTCTCAGCTCGTTGCCATCCATGTCACCCGGAATCGTTATTGTGCAACATATGCCGGAAAAATTTACTCGTGCGTTTGCTACTCGATTGAATGGTCTATGTGAAATAGAAGTGAAAGAAGCCGAGAACTTAGAAGTGGTGACACCCGGCAAGGCACTTATCGCACCCGGCGGAAAACACATGATGTTGAAACGCAACGGAACGCGATACTTTATCGAAATTATTGATGGTCCTTTGGTCAATCGCCACAGACCATCAGTTGACGTATTGTTTCGCTCCGCTGCCGCTAGTGCAGGAAAAAACGCCCTGGGTATTATTATGACCGGTATGGGTGATGATGGAGCAAAAGGACTGTTGGAAATGAAAAATAGTGGCGCCCACACTCTCGCACAAGACAAAGATTCCTGTGTTGTGTATGGAATGCCTAAAGAAGCGGTTAATCTGGGCGCGGTATGTGAGAGCATATCCTTACGGCGTATACCAGAGGCCATCGTTAACTATATTTGCAAATACAAACTAGGATAAAACCATGATTCCACAAGCAAAAACAGACGATGCGTCACTAAAAGTATACCTTGCCAGACAACCCATCGTTGATCGCAATTGTCGTATAGTAGGGTACGAACTGGTATTTCGTAACAGCATACATAAAAACAAGGCGGAATTTGATGATCCTAAGATAGCAACACTTCAAGTCATGGCAAATGTATTTCTCAATATGGGATACGCAAATGTATTGGGAAACAAAATGGCGTTTATTAATTTTGATGAACATTTATTGAAAAGCGATCTCGTGGAGATTTTGCCACACGATAAAGTGGTATTGGAAATATTGGAGACTGTGACACCGGGAAGTGAGCTGTTAGACAGCTTAACACATCTGAGAGAAAAAAATTACAAATTTGCATTGGACGATTACATTTACACTACCGAAAGCGCTAAGTTGGTGGAATTTGCGGATATAATAAAAATTGACGTGCAAATGCATGACGATGCATCTTTAGTAGAACACGTTGGATTTGCCAAGAGGGCCAATAAAACATTGTTGGCTGAAAAAGTAGAAAACGTGGAACAATATGAATTGCTGATGGCACTGGGATTTAATTTGTTCCAAGGGTATTTTTTTGGTAAACCCAAAATCATGTCGCAAACTGACATTCCCGGCAACGAACTGGCTATTCTTAACGTCATGAATCAAATTATGTCGGATACTGAAAGTAGCGACTTAGCTCAAAGCATAACCCATGACGTACCTTTATCATTCAAGCTACTTAAACTAGTAAACTCGGCAGGCCTACGCCGCAGCAAGGAAATCACCACTATAAGCGGCGCTATCAATTTATTGGGAAGAGAGCAACTTTACAGATGGTTAGCCATATTGTTGTTCACCTCCAACGAGCAAAATAACAAGTGGTCGAGAACGTTGTTGAACTCTGCTGTGTATCGAGGACGTTTAATGGAACTGCTTGGGAAACAAAACAATTTTAAACATTCCAACGAATTGTTTCTATTGGGTACGTTTTCCTATTTGGATGCGTTGCTGGGAAATGATATGCCACGGATTTTGCACGATCTCGTGGTGCCCGAGCCCATTCGGGAAGCTTTGTTAAACCAAAGGGGACCCTATTGGCACTACCTTGATGTCGCAAGAAAATTGGAATCCGGTGATACCGACGATGTACTGGGTCTAAGTAACGAGCAACTGCAACGGGCTCAATGGGAAGCCAATAGTTTTGCTGAGTCATTAAGCAGCTTGTAAATAATTTATGTCAAATTTCGCACTTTGGTAGTGGTATAACCATTGGGATTAAAAAAATTGAATCCAAACATCAATTTGCCCGGATTGTTGCCGATAACAATCATACCGCACACAAGCAGACCAGCAATTAATAGTATGCCTTTTAAAAACAAAGAGTAACGACTACTATTTTGATATGCCAATCACTTGGACATCTGATCAAGTCACCAGCATGGCTCCGGATACGGCTTCTGTAAAAGCCGGGCAGAAACTGGGGCGTGCCTCCAAATGGCAGACATTGGGGAAAACCGAAAAGGCCCTGTGGGGTGAATTCAAAGGTAGCGGTTCCAAACCCTATCAGACCTGTATAGAAATGACCGGTCCGGCTTTCAAATGTTCCTGCCCCAGCCGTAAATTTCCCTGTAAACACGCCTTGGGTCTGGCCTATGTGTTCGCTGAAGAATCCACTGCTATGGGACAGGCTCAAGCACCGGACTGGGTTAGCGATTGGCTGGAGAAAAGAGAACAGCGTGCAACTCGAAAAGCAAACCCAAAACAAGAGAGCCCCGCTGATGAGGCCACCTTAAGGCGCCGAGAAAAAGCCAAACAAAAACGCAGTGAATCCAGGGAACAAAAAGTCGCAACCGGATTAGAAGACCTCTCACAGTGGATACAGGACCAGGCGCGCCATGGTTTGGCCCGGCAAGATGATTCCGGTGATCACTGGCGAAAAATGGCAGCCCGTATGGTGGATGCCCAGGCGCCGGGATTGTCGCGCTGGATTCAAAGGGGGGCCGATCTACGTTATCAAGTGGATCATTGGCAAGAACCTTTATTGTTTCAGTTGGCAAAGATGCACTTACTTATCAACGCATATAAAAACAAGGAGCTGTTGTGCGACAATGAGAAAGCCGATGTGGATTCGCTCCTGGGTTATACTCATAACAAAGAGGAGTTGATGAACCACCCGGTAACTTCGGATAGCTGGTGGGTTATGAGCCAAGTCACTGAACTGGAATCCCAGTTGCAGATTCAGCGTACTTGGTTACTGGGTCAAAACAGCAGTCGCTATGCCATGCTGTTGGATTTCGCGGTAGCTAATCAGGTGTTGCCTATACGTCCCGGTGTTGGTCAATGTTTTGAAGGAGAGCTGATTTACTATCCGGGCAGTTGGCCCTTGAGAGCAGTGCTCAAAGAACCCGATCAATTACAATCTCCGCTAAAGCAGCAAACTCCGAATGCCCCGACTGCATTTATCTCAATCGACACCGCCTTACAACAATATACCCGGGCTTTGGCTGAATATCCCTGGTTATATGCCTTTCCCATGGCTTTATCTCAGGTGGTACCTTATCGACGTGGAGACCACTGGTATATACAAGACACACAAAACCGAGTGTTGGAATTGCAACTGCTTAACTCATTGGGTTGGACCTTATTGTCTATTAGTGGTGGTTTTCCCGTAGATATATTTGGGGAATGGGATTTAGGACGTTTCAAACCACTGACTGTATATAATCACCAGGAAGCACATAACCTTGTCGGTCTGCAATTGGAAATGATGGCTTAAACTTATGCAAATCTGGCAAGAGCTCATAAAAGTGGCCCTACTGGGTACCGAACGACAAACCGATACCGGGCTTCAGGTCCTGCTAAAGGATGAAAACCTTGGTCCTTTGATCCGACAGATTTACCCCACTGGTCAAATTCCGCAGGACGGTAACCGCGAAGCCGCATTTCTATCCACAGCAGCGCTGGTAGGTGTTTATTATCACGCAGGAATCAAGGCAGATCAAAGCGACGAAACTATTGTACCTTGCCCCGCTAATACTCAACCGACTGTTACAACACTGTCCCAAAACCACTTACAACAAATTATACGCGACCGTGACAATCTAGCCCTGTTACCGGAGTGGCTCGATGCCGTGGAACGGCAGTCTTTACGTTTACCCCATTTATTGCTACCCAGGCTTTTGGATTTAGCATTGCGCAAAAAACCCCTGCGCAGGCCCATACTTGCTGTGGCAGGAGAAAGGGGGGAGTGGCTCGCGGCACAGCACCCACAATGGCAGGAATTGTTACAGGACATGCCCTCTAAACAAGATGGAGAACTCAAAACAACTGATTGGGAATTGGGCAATACCCAGGATCGCCGTGTCTATTTACGACAACTGCGAAAAATCGACAATAAACAAGCAATGCAGCTCCTTCAAGACACCTGGAAGCAAGAGTCCGCCAAAGACCGTGTGGCACTTCTTAACTGCCTGGAAATCGCTTTGAATAAACAGGACGAAGCCTTTCTGGAGACCTGCTTGCAGGACAAAAGTAAAGAAGTTCGTCTTACAGCTGCGAGTTTGCTGGCACAATTACCGGATTCGCAATTTTCACAGCGGACCCTGAAGCGACTCAAACAATGGTTGCAGTTTACGCCAAATGGTAAAAGCAAACTTAATCGCACGAAAAAGGGCAGCTTAGCCGTGGAACTTCCGGAACAGTGGGACAACGAATGGCAGAAAGACGGGATTATTGAAACCGCACCGAAGGGAAAAGGCCAAAAAGCCTGGTGGTTAGAACAAAGTCTGGCCCTGGTGCCACCCGGACACTGGTGTCATTTGTGGCAACTCAATCCCGGAGAAATTGCGGACATTATTAGAAAGCACGAGTGGGAACAACCACTGCAACAGGGGCTGTATAGTGCCGTACTAAGACACAACGATTCTGAGTTTGCTCAAGTCTGGCTTAAACAGGAACCTATGGACACCGAGTTGTGGAAAATTCTCGTCCCCGACCAACGCGAGCAGGTGGTACTCGAGCTGCTTAGCGGCACCAGTAACGCCAAAGCATTGGTGGAAAAACTGAATTTACTGGAACACCTCAAGTATCCGTGGAGCTTGTCCTTCTCCAAAGCAGTGGTGGATGCATGGGCCGGCGCGTTCTCCGGGTTGAACCAGCGCTACTATTATATCAGTACCTTATTAAATATTACCGCTTTGTATTTGCATTTGGACAGCCTGGAGTACTTTCATACACAGCTGAGGAAACCGCTGGAAAATGAGGGTTTGTACCAGGAACCATTACAGGAAACACTGGATACTTTGTTGTTTCGAAACACCATGTTACAAGAAATTATTAATCCCACGTCAAAAACGCATTAAACACTAAAGAGGTGAGCCGTGAGCCAGACCCCAAACACTGCCGTCTTACGCCAACATGCCGAAGAAGAGTTTGCCCATGAAATGGAAGCCTTGTCTGCGGCAGATGACCAAGCCCGGCCCCCCAATTGGTCCTTATCGCCCGGTGCGGTACGAACCTATATTCTCGGTGGAAAACTGAACAATGGCATGGAAATCAGCGCAAAGTATATCGGTAATCCACGATTAATCGAAATTGCTATTTCAACGTTGGCCACTGATCGAGCTTTGTTGCTGTACGGTTTACCTGGTACGGCGAAATCCTGGGTATCGGAACATCTGGCGGCTGCAATTTGCGGATCGTCCACTTTTATCGTTCAGGGCACCGCCGGGGTAGGGGAGGAAGCGTTTCGTTACAATTGGAACTACGCCAAGCTCATTGCCGAAGGTCCCAGTGAATCGGCTTTAGTGCCCAGTCCTATTATGCACGCCATCAGTGAAGGTAAGATTGCCCGTGTGGAAGAATTAACCCGAGTACCTGCAGATGTGCAGGACACATTGATTACAATCTTATCCGAAAAAACATTACCGATACCTGAACTCAACACCGAACGCCAGGCTAGAAAAGGGTTCAATATTATAGCCACCGCCAATAACCGCGACAAGGGCGTAAATGATTTATCCAGCGCTTTAAAACGGCGTTTCAATACCGTGATTTTACCTGTGCCTTCGTCTATAGAAGAAGAAGTGCAAATTGTGGAACAGCGTGTAGAAAAACTGGGTAGAGCGTTGGAGTTACCCGCTGAAAAACCCGCACTGGAGGAAATCCGCCGCGTGGTGATTATGTTCCGCGAATTGCGTGATGGGGTTACCTGGGATGGCAAGATCAAAGTGAAAAGCCCGTCCGGCACCTTAAGTACAGCGGAAGCAATTTCGGTCGTTGGCAGTGGGCTGGCATTGGCGGCTCACTTTGGCGACGGTTCCTTAACCGCCACCGATATGGCATCCAGCCTGGTTGGGGCCGTTGTCAAAGACCCGGTACAAGATTCCGTCGTATGGAAAGAATATATGGAAACCGTTATTAAAGAACGGAAAGACTGGAAAGATCTGTACCGAGCTTGCCGCGAAATCATCTGATGACCGTACAAATATTTGGTATACGACACCACGGTCCGGGGTCTGCGCGCAGCTTAAAAGTGGCTCTGGACGCTATGCAGCCGGATGTGCTGCTGATCGAAGGCCCCCCCGAAGCGGATTCCATCATACCCTTATGTAAACACGAGCAAATGCAAACACCGGTGGCCATCCTGGTTTATGCACCGGAACAACCGGATCAAGCGGTTTACTATCCCTTTGCCCAATTTTCCCCGGAATGGCAGGCTTTACAATATGCTTTGGATCAAAACGTACCTGTGCGATTTATGGACTTACCCATTAGTTTTCGCTTAGCCCTGGATCAGACGCAGGAGGCCAAACTTCAGGCTCAGGTGATCGGCGAAGTGGACAGTGAAGAGGACAACGAAGAGAATGACGAGGACACGAAGCTCGAAGATCCCAGATTGATGCAACAGCTTCGCAGAGATCCATTGCGTTTGTTGGCCCAGGCAGCCGGTTATGAAGACAGCGAACGCTGGTGGGAACACATGGTTGAAGAGCGTCGCAACAGTGATAACGTGTTTTTAGGTATTGCTGAAGCGATGACGGCATTACGCGAAGAAATTAGCAAAGAGCCGGTAACGAACAACACAACCGATGAACATGACGAATTCATAGAACAATTACGCGAAGCGCATATGCGTAAGACACTTCGCGCCACTCAAAAAGAAGGTTTTCAGAATATCGCTGTCGTGTGTGGGGCTTGGCATGTTCCAGCCTTAAAGGAACTTCCTCCGGTAAAACAAGACAATCAAATATTAAAAAACCTGCCCAAAATCAAAACCAATGCGACCTGGATACCTTGGAGTTATGGCCGACTCAGCTACGCCGGCGGTTATGGTGCCGGCATACATTCACCCGGCTGGTACCATCATTTATGGAACCATGAAAACAAAATCGCCTTACACTGGCTGACGCTGGCAGCTAGAGTTTTCCGTGAAGAGGGGTTGGACATTTCCTCAGCTCACATTATTGAGTCGGTGCGTTTGGCTGATGCCCTTACAGCCATGCGCGGCAGACCTATAGTAGGATTAGATGAACTCAATGAAGCTATACAAACGGTTATGTTGTTTGGTGATGCCTTACCAATGCGCCTGTTACAGCAAAAACTCATTATAGGAGAGCGCTTGGGGTTAGTACCGGAAGATACCCCCCTGACGCCCTTACAACAGGATTTGGCAAAACTACAAAAAAGTCTGCGTCTAAAACCCAGCGCAGCTGATATCGAACTGATTCTTGATTTGCGCAAACCCAATGATTTGCAACGCAGTTATCTGTTACGACAACTACGCTTGCTGGGTTGTCATTGGGGTGAAGGGGGGAATGAAGCCCGCGGTAAAGGGACTTTTAAGGAAAGTTGGCGCATTCAGTGGAAACCCGAATTTGAAATCAAACTCATCGAGGCCGGACGTTGGGGGAACACCATTAAAGCTGCAGCCAATGGTGCCACAATTGCCAGAGCTAACGATCAGTCTCTGGAAGAACTGGCAGCACTTGCCCAGGATGCCCTGTTCGCCGACTTAGATACAGCTGTGGATGTCCTGATGCAAACCCTGCAAGCCGAAGCGGCGCGCGCCGCGGATGTATTACATTTAATGGCTGCTTTACCTAACCTGGCCCATTTGCTGCGTTACGGCGATGTGCGCAAAACATCCTTAGACACTGTACAAACCGTGGTGGCGGGAATGATCACCCGCGTGTGCATCGGTTTGCCCAACTCCTGTGTTTCTCTTAATGAAGAAGCCGCAGAACACCTGCACCAGTTGATCCAAGGAGTACAAACAGCGGTAGCACTATTGGACAACATAGAGTTTACCGAGAGTTGGCACCATACTCTCATCTCGATGTTAGACCGGGAAGACATCCACGCCCTTCTTACCGGTCGCTGCTGTCAATTATTACTGAATGCCGGAGCCATTGATGATACGGAGGCGGCACGACAATTCGGATTAGCCTTGTCTGTCGCAAATGATCCGGGGCAAGCCGCAGCCTGGGCAGATGGATTTTTACGTGGAAGTGGTCAGCTGCTTATATACGATCAAAGCCTTTGGGAGATCCTGGATCAATGGATTTCCCAGCTCCCAAGCGAAGCTTTTATCAATATGCTACCGGTATTGCGACGAACTTTTTCCAGTTTTGATATGCCCGAAAGACGTCAAATTGGAGAACGGGTGAAACACCAAAAAGCGTCCCTGCCTGGCACCTTGCCGCAAAGCGATTTCGATCATCAACGAGCCCGGCAAGTACTCCCCACGGTAAGCCGACTGCTGGGATTGGAGGTTGACCATGGATCAGGCTGAACGGGAACGCCGCTGGCGCCTAATCTTAGGCGAGGGTGAGTCCGGAGCAATGGCAAATGCCCTGCAGGGTGATGATTTGGCTATGGATCGCTGTCTTCGTGCCGTGTATGGCGGAGAGGACAGTGACGGAGGAGGTATGGGTAAGCGTGGGCGTGGAGGTTTAGGAGCCTCTGCACCCAGTGTCGCCCGCTGGTTGGGTGATATCCGCCAATTTTTTCCCTCGTCAGTGGTTCGAGTGATGCAGCAGGACGCCATTGAGCGATTGGGCTTGGATCAGCTACTGTTGGAGCCGGAAATTCTGGAAGCCGTGGAAGCGGACGTGCACTTGGTCGCCACCTTAATTTCACTGAAAAATGTCATACCCGCCAAAACCAAAGATACTGCGCGCCAAGTGGTCACCAAGGTGGTTGACGAACTTTTGCAACGTTTGCAACAACCAATGCAAACTGCAGTCAACGGGGCCTTGAACCGTTCCATTCGTAATCGCCGACCGAGGTTAAAGGAGATCGACTGGCACCGAACTATACGTGCTAATATTAAGAATTATTTACCGGATTATAAAACCATTGTTCCTGAGATTAAGATTGGTTTTGGCCGAAAGCGATCATCTCTTAAGGATGTGGTGCTGTGTATAGACCAAAGCGGCTCCATGGCTACTTCCGTTGTGTATTCCGGTATATTTGCTGCAGTCATGGCGTCTATGCCGGCGCTGAGCACCAGTATGGTGGTGTTTGATACAGCCGTTGTTGACCTAAGTGAAGAGCTGCACGATGACCCGGTGGATTTGTTATTCGGGGTACAACTGGGTGGCGGTACGGATATCAATCGTGCTATTGCTTACAGCCAGGGGTTGGTTCAACGCCCCGATGATACTATTTTTATTCTTATCAGCGATTTATACGAGGGGGGAAATGCCAAGGAAATGGTTCAACGCGTCTCCAATCTGGTGCTGGCCGGTGTACAGGTCATTACCCTTTTAGCATTAAGCGATGACGGTGCTTCCTTTTACGATCACAGCATGGCGGCAGTGTTTTCAAACATGGGCATACCCACCTTTGCCTGCACCCCGGATAAGTTTCCGGATCTGATGGCTGCAGCCATTTCCAAAAGAGACATGCACGAGTGGGCTGCATCAGAGGGCATAGTGCTAACGCGTGAAGAGAGCGCAAGAAGTTAACACGCCCATATACCAAAAAGTGAGTTAAAAATGACAGCACAGGTACAGAGCGAGATTTATCGTTTTAAAGGACAAGGTATTGAAAACAAAGAATGTGGCTTAACCATTTTAGAACTGCCTGACAAAGTTGTACTCTTATTTTCGGATTTGGGTGACGCTACCAGTGTTACCGATGCGATACCCCAGCTGGCCACAGAAATATACTTGGAGCGCTACAAAACACTATCGCCTGATAAAGTAGTGGTAGTGGAACATAATGGTGAAATAAACCCATCTCTTTTCAAACAGCAATTGGCACAGAAACACAACTTAATTTACGCTCCGCGTAGCGATGAACTGCATCTGGTGACCCTGAAGTGGGACGGACAGGCGTATGTATCGCCAAGATGGAAAAAACTCAAATCACCTCAAATTGATCAGTTATTACCTTTTTTATGTAACCAGTCTGAAAGAAAGTAAGCAGTTTCCTCCCAGGGCAGCTAATTAAATAATGAGCCGCGCACCAAAAGAGTGCGCATTGTTTGTATCTAATAAATATCGAAAATGTGACACACTACACAAAGTTAATTCCAGGTAAAACTTGTAAAATGTAATTAATATTTAACATTTTTCCACTTAGTATCTAGCTACTATGTACCGTTAAAAGAATCAGCACAAAACTTTTTTCGGTGCACGGACCTCACATAGACACAGGATACACTATGAGTAAAACAGTAAAGCTCGGATTAATGCCCCCATTGACCGGACTTGTGGAAATCTACGGATCCGAAATTCACAATGCGGGGCTGGTGGCCTGTCAGGAAGTAAATGAGGCGGGTGGTGTATTGGGTAAACCCCTGGAACTGTTAGTAGAAGATGACGGCAGCCTGCCGGAAAGCGCTGTGAAAGCCGCGACGAAACTGGTGGACAAACAGTGCAGCGCAATTATAGGCAATTTGTTATCAAATTCTCGTATTGCTGTGGCCTACCGGGTAGCCGAACCACAGAAAACACCGCTACTGAATTTCTCCTTCTACGAGGGCAGCATTTTAAGCCGATATTTTTTCCATTTTGCCGCCTTACCCAATCAGCAGATACATAAAATGATTCCCTATATGCGCGAGCATTTTGGACCCAAAATGTTTTTTGCGGGTAATAACTACGAGTGGCCAAGAGGTTCCATTGATGCCGGCAAATTAGCATTGCATCACGCCAAGGGTGAAATCGTGGGTGAAGAATATTTACCCATAGGTGTCTCTCCGGCGGATATTGAGTCCCTCTTAGATCATGTGGAAGCTACCCAACCCGATGTTTTTGTACCCTATTTTGCCGGTTCTGACCAGGTGGAATTGTTAACCCGTTTTACTCAACGAGGGTTGAAGGAAAAAATAGCAGTGGTTATGGGGCATTACGATGAAATGATGGCCAGCATACTAAGCCCTGAGGTTCGTGAGGGATTTTATTCCACTAATACTTATTTTATGACGGTGGATACTGCCGAAAACCAAGACTATCTTAAACGCCTGGAAAAACTACCTCATGTTGACGGAATCTGGCCTGGTGGAAATGGTATTCTCACCAATTTTGGTGAGGGCACCTATGTTTGCGTGAAAGCGTTCGCAAAAGCCGCCAATATGGCTGGTAGTTTAAACCCCGAAGACTTGGTTGAAGCCCTGAAACACATTCGCGTTGCTGCCCCTCAGGGGATGGTACAAATGAATCCTGTCCATCACCATGCCCGCGTCAATACATTTTTATCGCGGTGTGACAGAGAGGGCCATTTCAAACTCATTGAAAAATTCGGTTTAATTGAGCCGCATATACCTGAACGCTATAATCACCAGCGTATTAGCCATCAGGCCACCGTGGAAGACGACATCAGGCTGCAGGCCAGAATGTTGGAGCAAATGACAGAAGCGGTCTTTCTGGTTAACTCTGACGATAACCGAGTTTTATACACCAACGCCGGCGCAGAAAGAATGTATGGTTATGAGCCAGGTGAAATGGTGGGTATGGATTTTTTCAAATTCAGCGTTTTAAAACAGGAAGCCCGCCTGATGCAAAGTGACCTGAAGCAAAAAGGCCAATGGACCGGAGAGGTAAAAAACAGTACAAGAAGAGGAAATATACTCTGGGTATCCACCTCTGTTTCCACATTCACTCACCCAATACATGGTGAAGTATGGCTCGCCATACAAAGAGACATAACAGACAAAAAACAGGCTGAGCAAGAACTTGCCCGCTATCAAAATCACCTGGAACACGAAGTAAAGGTGCGTACTGCGGATTTGGAGGAAGCTAGAGACATTGCTGAAAAAGCCAGTCAGGCGAAAAACGAATTCCTTTCTCGAATGTCTCACGAACTTAGAACTCCACTAAACGCAATACTGGGCTTTTCCCAGGTTTTGATCGCTGACGATTTGGAACAGGAACATATTTCCTATATTGAAGAAATCTACAATGCAGGAGAACATCTGCTGGTATTGATTACGGAATTGCTGGATCTGTCCCGAATTGAAGCCGGGACACTCACTGCAAATGTAGAATCTGTCGTTCTGCTTAAGTCTGTTCAAGAAGCGCTGACAATTGTTCAGCCTCTGATCGGAGAAAAACAAATCACAGTAAAGCTTGCCGTGGATTCGGATATCTTTGTGAAAGCGGATTCAACTCGCTTGAATCAGATCCTTATAAACCTCTTGTCCAATGCAGCCAAATACAACAAACTTGGAGGGTCAATTAAAGTAGCCGCTAAAATTACTCCCAAAAATAATGTTCGAATAACCGTATCCGACACAGGCATTGGTATTGCAGAAGATAAACTCAAGGAGATGTTCACCCCTTTCAATCGCCTGGGCGCGGAACATAGCGGCATAGACGGCACAGGGATAGGAATGGCTCTCAGTAAACAACTTGTGGAAATAATGGACGGCACGATTGGCGTTGAATCCAAGATCAGTCATGGGTCCTCTTTTTATGTAGAACTTCCGGCAGATGATCAAATACTTGAAACTCAACAACAGGAAAAATCTACAACTCGATTATTACCCGGTGCAAAAACTATTTTGTATGTTGAAGACAATATAGCCAATTTGAAAGTAGTAGAAGCTATTTTTAAGAAAAAGAGCAACATTCGGATAATATCCGCAGTCAATGCTGACGACGGGTTAAAGCGGGTCAGAGAGGAAAATCCCGATGTTATAATTTTGGACATACACCTTCCCGGCAGGAGCGGTTATGACATCCTTAAAGAATTGCAGGAAGATGAAACTACTTGCGAAATTCCCGTAATTGCTCTGTCCGCTGATGCAATGCCGGCGGACGTAGAAAGAGGTTTGAAAGCCGGTTTTAAACACTACCTCAGCAAACCGGTCAAAATGAACCAGTTACTCGCGATTCTCAACGAAATGTTCGGAGACCAAGATCACGTAGCATAATTTATATCTTCAATGCGCTCCTATCCTTGCTCTCTGTTCCAGAGGACAGTCTGTAATTCATCTAACAGACTTTTTCAATCCAGATTTAATTTCAACCACAAAACCCCGGTATCAACCCTTACCGAAAATTGTCTAGACAATAAAAGCAGTATAGACCTTGGGAGTTAATCGGGTTTAATATCAGGGTCTGATAGCTAGGTTACAGGACTCTGCATGAAAGCATATAAGCCGGTTCTTTCTTTGGCAGCTACAACCACTTTGATAGCCTGTTCCAGCGTGAATAATTTGAGTCAAGATTCAGATTGGTGGATTTCCAGACCGAAATACCTGGTGTCTCAAATGAAACCCGGTGAACTACACAACAGAATGCAGAACTGTGGTGAACAACTGGAGGAGGTACTAAAAAAAACAGAGTTCTCCATTTCTCATCGAGGTGCCCCGATGGGAATACCTGAACACACTCGTGAATCGTATTTGGCAGCGACAACAATGGGAGCTGGAATCATAGAGTGCGACGTCACTTTTACTAGAGACAAAGAACTGGTTTGTCGCCACTCACAATGTGATTTGCACACGACTACCAACATTTTGGCCACACCTTTAGCTAAAAAATGCCGGCAAGAATTTACACCGGCTGCTTTTGATGCCTCCGGAAAATTGTTAAGCCCCGCGGACGCAAAATGTTGCACCAGTGAGCTGACGCTGGCAGAGTTTAAATCTCTACAAGGAAAGATGGATCATTCCAATCCTCAAGCAAAAACAGTTCGTGAGTATTTGAAAGGCGACCCTCAAGCCCCTGTTCAATATACGGGTACAGCTACTTTGATGTCACATCGAGAAAGCATTGAGTTATTCAAATCTTTGGACGTAAAAATGATCCCTGAACTGAAACATCCTGAAGTGGATATGCCTTTCGATGGTTTCACGAAAGAAGCCTATGCCCAAAAACTGGTCACCGAATATAAAATGGCCGGTGTTAGTCCTGATAGGGTCTACCTGCAATCCTTCTTCAGCGAAGATATACAATATTGGCTAAAGGCCGAGCCGGACTATGCTAAACAAGTGGTATTTCTGGACGGCCGTTTTTTGCAAGCGACATTCAATAGTAACGATGCAACAACATGGAAACCACGCATGGTCGAAATAGCCGCGTCTGGAGTGCATATTATTGCTCCACCTTTATGGATGCTTTTAACATTAGACGGCAACAAACAAATTGTTCCGTCCACGTACGCACTGGAAGCAAAAAAAGCCGGCTTGGACATCATACCTTGGGTATTGGAACGATCCGGTTCATTGAACCATGGAGGAGGGTGGTTTTATCAATCTATTAACGATGCCATCAGTACAGATGGAGACAGTCTTGCGGTTCTGGACGTGCTGACAAAAAAAGTAGGAATTCGAGGTATATTTTCTGATTGGCCGGCAACGGTGAGTTACTATGCTAATTGTACGGGTTTGGACCGTAAGTGATGCCCCTGAGAAAACACTTAAGAACATTGATTATGGTATTATTTTGAGGGTAAAATCCACATAAGCGGTATTGCATAACTTCACTGATCGGCAATGCAGCTATCACACTCGGAACCATAGGATAAAGAAAATGAAAGCTTATATTACCAGCGCAATTTTCTGCCTATTGGCACTCTCTTGCAGTAGTAATAGTAACCATTCTCCGACAACAGATTCTTCGTGCAACAATGTAGGTACTGTGGTGAACCCGGAATGTACTACAGAAGTTGGAGGAAACGGGGAATACGTCTATCCGATCGGGATACCCCCTGTTGATTGGAGTATAGACCCCATCAAGGAACCCAGCCCCTCCCGACCTGCCGGTTGGCCCAACGAGGCAACAGAGAGTTACTATTTTATTGACCCGAGCCATGCAGCTGCAACAGATAGCAACAACCCATATGGCACCCCTAATTTGCCGAGGACCAGTTTTCCACCCAACCCAATTACAGCAGGCAGTTATATTGAATTGGGTGGCAGCGGTTTTGTTGATAGATACCGACTGAGGTTTCAGTGTACGGCCCAAGCACCGTGCTGGCTCAAGGGAGAAAATAGGGACAATTTGCCGACGATAACCGGGCAGTTTACCGTTGAAGATGCGACTTATCTTTTTATGGAACACCTGGACTTCAACGGCGGAGACGGTGGTGCGATCGCTATCATTGGCATGAACAGCCATCACGTCACTATTCGGGACTCTTATATCCAAAATCGCCGTTACGTAAGCCACACCTCAGGCATAGGAATCACGCCCAATACGGGAGGAACGATTCATGATGTGTTTATATACAATAATGTATTCCGAGAACTGGGAGTTTGGCAAAATGCATTGGACGAAGACTTTCACGGTATTGCCCCAAATGTAGCCGGACGTAACGCCTCTACTGAGGAGTTCAATGTTTGGATTCTTAATAACACGTTCTATCATATCAGTGGAAATGGTGTTCAGGTGGTTGCCGGAAACTGGCCCAACAGCTATCAGTATTTGCACCATATTTACATTGGAAAAAATCTGGCGTATGAAAATCGTCAAGCGGGATTTTGGTCAAAACAATCCAGTGATGTGATTATGTCTCAAAATATGTCTCACAGTCATCGCCAGTATGGAGGAGGGATGGGCGATGGTATCGGATATCAATACGGACCGAATAACCTCTGGATTATTTTTAACAACTTGTCCGATTCTAATTTTGGAATTCGCCAATCCGATACATCTCCCGGATTTGAGCAAAATAGAGCATACATAGTCGGTAATTTGATTCACAACATTCACCCGGAACCCGGCTATGCTTATGACCCCAATATCTTTTGGCGTCCCGGTGTTGGAATCTCGCTTTGGGGTGGAGTTATGCAAAGATTTATAGCGGACAATACTATTTATAATACCCGCGGAGGAATCAGCTTGGTTTTCGATGGACCGGCGACTATTTCCGGTAATATTATATCCGGTATAGATGATAGCGACTATTTTGTAAGTGCTTTTCTCGGCGGTCGAAGCGGTGCAGCACAGTTAGATAATTTGCTGTTTTACAATCCAAGTGGAATTGCGAGGTTTCGGTGGGATTCGAACAAGTATTACGACAACATTGATAGTTTCATAGCTGATACAGGGCAATGCGTTAATGAGTGCTTAAATGCTGATCCATTATTCCAAGATCCGGACGCAACACCGCCGAACTTGCGTCTGTCGCAAGGCTCCCCGGCACAAGACCCGACTTCCAGTCGAGCAATTGATGTATATGAAATTTTTCAGTCTCTATACGGCATTGATATACGAAAAGACTTTACAGGTCAAGCCCGTCCTTCTGGTGTTTCCATTGACTACGGTGCTTACGAGTTAATCCAGTAATTATCTAATAGCATCGTACTTGGTACCTATACTGACGCCTCCCTTTTAATTGAATTTTCGGTAGGAATCGCTGCCCAAAGCAGTGTCAACTTCTACTGTCAGGAAAAATCTATATTGGCATTTCTAGTCGCTGGGATTAGCTAACAGGCGTGATATTGTTTGCCGTAGCACAGAAGGTTCGAACGGTTTCGTAATATACTCGTTTGCACCAACAGAAAATCCTTTTGCCACATTATCATTAGCCGCGAAGCCTGACAGCATAATGATGGGAAGGTTTTCAGTTTTTTTGTTACTACGTAACTTCTTACATACCTCAATTCCATCCATAATTGGCATTGAGACATCCAGTAGAACCAGATCCGGTAGTTTTTCTTCGATACTTTTCAGGCATTCCTGACCGTTTTCTACGCTCGTGACCACGTATTCTTCGTCAAGTATTTCTTCAATAATCATTCTGTTTGTAATGTCGTCGTCAGCAGACAATATGTGTTTCATTATTTATCCCAAAATACATCCCGGTAAATTTACCAACAATAACCATCCATTTTGAATCTTCACTTAACACTTATGTAACATTTTAAAATGAAAACTCACTGTCTACATCACACCTATCGGCATTATTTACTTCATAGCTAAGTAGATTTAACAAATCTTTATAAAACAGGGGAGAGGTGGATCTGACTTTACGAAATATACATTACATTGTGCAAGCTATTAGTCATTTCAAATTTTCACTATTGTTGCTTATATTGGCAGATTTGCCTTAAGAAATATTTTGGCCATTTTGCAATCCTTTCTAGTCGCGCTGCATACATTGATCCCAATAGGGCGTTCCTTCAAAACGTTTCACAAGAAAGTCTATAAAAGTCCTGACTCGTTTCGATAAATAACGTGTTTGCGGGTATATCGCAAATGCATCAAGCTGTGGTGGTGTGTAGTCTCTGAGTAACGGCACCAAAGTTCCTCGTTCAATCTCTTTATAGGCAATAAACGTTGGCACAATAACAATACCCAAGCCGTCCACCGCCGCATCCCTGAGAAACTCACCCGTACTTGCCTTTAAGTAAGGGTGTATTTTGACGTTGATTACCGTTCCATTGCTATCCGTTAAATGCCAGTGTTCGAAATCGTGTAACAGACTGTAAACAAGACATTGGTGATCGACTAATTCATTTGGTGTTTGTGGGGAACCCATGCGCTCCAGGTAGGCCGGGCTCGCGCACATCACAATCTGAATTGAAGCAAGCCGACGCGCGATCAAACTTGAGTCGGGGAGACCGGCAATACGAATGGCCAGGTCGAAACCTTCCTGCATTAAATCCACTTCGCGATCATTAAAATCCAATTCAAATTCAATTTGCGGATGATCGAGTAAAAACTCTTTAATTGCAGGGCCTATGTGCATAAGACCAAAGGTGGACGGTAAGGCGACCTTCAAACTGCCTTTCAAAGTACCATGCGCTTGTGATGTGGCAATTTCTGCCTCGAGCACATCTTCGAGAATACGAATGGACTGATGATAAAACATGCGCCCGGTTTCCGTAAGGTTCATTCGACGAGTAGTGCGATGAAACAGCTCGACCCCGAGGTGCTCCTCGAGTTCTTTCAAGCGTCGGCTGACCGCTGACTTTGTCACGCCCAGGCGTTCGGCCGCACCACTGATACTCCCGGTCTCCACCACCCGAACAAAGGTGTTCATATTCTCTAAACGATCCATTAGCTCCTCTATTGTTTCTGGTTTTTCAACAATTAGTTCACAGTGTAAGTATTTATCATTTGTTTCGCAACGGTCATACTCCATTTAACCGGCATGCAGAGAATTTAGTGTAGAAGATAACTTGAAAAGGAGAGAACAATGTCAGAACCATTAAGCCCACAAAACGGACCTTATGCCGTCGATGTAGAGGAAGGTAAAACCTACTACTGGTGCAGCTGCGGGCGAAGTAAAAATCAGCCTTTTTGTGACGGCTCACATAAGGAAACAGGGTTTGAACCAACGGCGTTTACTGCGGAAAAATCCGATACAGTCTATTTATGCGGCTGTAAAAAAACAGGTAAGCAACCCTTTTGTGATGGGAGCCACAGCAAATAATACTCGGGGTTTAAGGTGGACCGATAAGACAGGTATAATTATTTGTACCTGTCTTATTTTCATAATAAAAGCAATTTGGTGTATTTAGATACCACTTGGCGAAATAATAGTTCTGCGTATCTTTCTAATTAAGGATTCAAATTACACGGACAAGCTACGGCAGCATTGCTCATTCCCGGCAACATTTTTGTTATTTAACATAATATATATTATGCGCATATATGGATGTGTTTCCTGTGAACGCGATATTCGCGCAGATTCTAACAAATATCGGCATTTCTTCCCTCTAATGTCCATTGAAGTGTTCTAATTCCCAACAATGTTGACACTAACCGATTTCGTACTAACCAAACCGGAATTGTCCCACGCCTTAACGGCGAATATGTTTTGGCCATTGGCAAAATCTGTGCTTGTGAAACATTGGATTGGCGCCGTAACATTTGAGGGATAAGCCAAGTGTGCGTCGCCAATCAGAAACTCTACATTTTGAATACCCGATAAATCCGACACATTGGCCTCGATACAAAATGGTCCGTTAATGTTATCCCCCGGCAGCGGGTTTGTAATTTCAACCGACGGTTCGGTATTATCGATAAACACGGTGACAGAATCACTGTTTTGCAATCCGGAATTATCAGTGGCTTGCACCCTAAATACGTGATTGCCGTCACTGTAGCTGGCAATGCTAATGTCTGGTGAGGCCAACAGGATGTCATCCGCATAATACGCTACGCCGGCGATTCCACGAGCATCGCTCACATCGGCGCTCAGGGTAAAATCACTGATCTGGGTACTAGCGTTGGTGGGATTGGTAATCGTTACAGTCGGTACCGTGGTGTCAAAAACCACCGCCACACTATCGGAACCCTGGTGACCGGCTTGGTCCGTCGCCGTTACCGTCAGCGTGTGATCACCTTCAGCATATTGAGATAGATTTACGGCACTGGAGGCCAACACAGTGGAGTCTAGCCGGTATTCGACCGATGTCACACCCACGGCATCGCTTATGTCCGCAAGCACGGTAAAATTTGAAGTCATTACACTGGCGTTCGCCGGCGACGTGATCGCAACCGAAGGCGGATTATTATCAATCACCACTTCTAGAGACGTAATTTGATTGTTGCCCGCCTGGTCCGTGGCGGTCAGTGCGAGCGTGTGGGTAGCATCCGCATACTGTGTCGTATCTAAGGCGTACGCAGGCATGGGTTCGGTAAATTGGGTGTAGTTTGACAACACCGAGCCATCCAGTCTCAATCCGGCAGTACTTAAATTGGCATCACTAACCGAAAACAGAATTTCCTCGGTTCCCATCAAAATGGCATCGGCTACCACATTGTTAAATTGAGCCGTGGGTAAGGTGTTGTCGACGGTGTAGCTCACGGAATGATCCGTCACAAACCCCAAACCGTTGGTCACCCGAAAAGTGAATGTGTGCACTGCATCCGTTAAAGTCGTGCTATCAATCTGAACCGATGGCGTCGTCGGAATTGCAACCGTGGATCTAAACAAACCATCCATCAAAATGTCCACTTGATTGACGCCGAGTGGATCGGAAGCCGCGGCGGTCAGAGAAAACGAACCACGCACATGTGCGCCTTCCGACGGCTGTATGTTCGTCACTACCGTGTCTTCATTATTAAACGTCAACGTAAAGCTCTGTGTATTGACACCGTTGAATTGGTTGGTCGCCTGAATCACAATGCTGTGGTCGCCTTCGGCATATTGTGTGGTATCCAAAGAATACGAAAACGGCGGCTCCGCTGGATTAAATGTCTGCAAAACACCTCCGTCCAAAGAAAACTCGACCGATTGCAACACAAATATATCGGTCACATCGGCACTAATCACCAGCGACTGTGACACGGTTTGATTGTTGGTAATAGATACGTTGGTAATAATCGGCGCTGTCGTATCCAGGCTAACGAGCGGCGCGCCCCCAAATAAATCATTGGCCGAGTCGTTTAATCGCAAACCGAAAGCGCGCAAATCCACACCGTCCAGTCCTGAGTAATTAGAATTCGAAGCAGCAAAAACAAACAGATTGGAGGCAATCAAATGGCGGTAGGTATCGGTGTTTATGGCCACCTGCCCAAAATTCAACACCCCCGACTCCCCTTGCCCATTAAGTTCACCATCGTAGAGCACATCCGCAAACGCCGTTTGTGTATAGGATAAAGTGTTGTACATTTGATGCACAGGATCTTCTTGATTCGATTCGCTGATCGCGACGGTGTACTGAGATATGGCCGCCAATGCCATACTATACAAATAGGCGTCACTCACCTCGGTTGTGGCATTGTTCGAATCCCGAATATTGACAGGTAAGGTGGTCACTGCGTTGAAATTTAGAATCTCACGTACACGCAGATTCCCTTGCCCCACCGCGTCACCAGGCGACATACCCGTTGCGATCAAATACAAGGCACGGGCATACGACAGATGGGTGTAATAGCTGATCACCATGGTATGTGGATCCGGGCCCACTAAATTATCCACAACACACACTTCGTCTTCGGCAGTCAGGGACACAATGCGCCCGGAAGCGATCTCTGTATAACGGATACTAGTGCTGTCGGAATCGCCAACGACACACACCAACATCAATTGATCGCTGGGAACATCCGTTAATGTGTATTCACCCAATTGGTTGGTCTGACCTGTTGCCAGGGGTGCACCGCGAGCGCCTGAACCAAAGGCGTATGCACTTATCAAACCATTTCTAAGAGCCGGAAAGGTGGCACCGTTAATCGTAGTCGTAACAACCGGTATAGGTTCGGGTTCGCCCTGTGGCTCGGGATCGATCTGGGGATCGTTTTTGCCGGCACACGCCGTCAATGTTAAAATAGATGCCATAAGAATCAATATATGTTTTAGCATTCCATTACCCCCTGCTCCAGAACACACGCAACAGATTGCGTCATTACAAAACACACATGGCAATCAAACATCATTAGAATCCCCAAAAATAAAAATAGGTGAAATACTTTTTTTAGACGAATTATGTTACGACGAATTCAACCCAACAATCGACCCGCCCTTATGCTGATATTTTCCACCGGGTCGGCGAAATGCGAAACTATGCAAATCGAAACTATGCAAATCGAAACTATGCAAATCGAAACTATGTAAATCCTAACTTAGCTTTGTCGGATTCACTCAGCCGACACTATCAGTATTTTACCGAGTCGTGTCCGGAAGCGGTATCCACGATAACAAAGAGTGTACCTTTTAGTCTACATTAGTCAATCAGAATATGGGCATCATCCTATAACAACACAGCTCTAACAGCGTCGTTGGTCTTGTGCGACTTTTTGCCATCCCCCACACTATTTAGTACCGATAGTACCAACTTAAATTTTAGGCTCCATCCCCTACCCCCAATTAAAATCATCGTTAAAGGTCCTGACGGTAGAGTAATAGAATTATTCCTCTACCGCGTTTATTTAGCTTCACTGCGCATATAGATCCTGTACACGCGTTTGTAATTCCTGCCACGCGATTCGCGCTTGACTATTTTACAATAGGTTCGTGAAACCCGGATGTTGGTTGGTCAGGACTGATATTCAGAGCCAACAGAGCCCGGCAACCTATCGACTGCCCGGCTTTCTTTTGTCTGTACAAATATCATACATTTATATGTTTAATAGCAGATATTCGCTTGAGATGGTGTTCCAGGTCAATAAAACGTTTATAAATCAAAGCAATTTCTAATTTCTCATTTAATGTATATGATATACTACATTCATAATTTCTTTCCTGAGAGAATTATTTTAAAAAAGGGGGAAGGTTTTCCATGTACGGTATGATATTTGATTTTTTGCGGGAGTACGTAGAGGAACGCCATGGAGGCAGGGAGACTTGGAATGCACTGCTCAAGGCCAATCACAAAGAATACAAAATTTACTTTCCCAGTATTGAATACCCCGATCGTGAAATTGTTGCATTGGCCGTTACTGCGGCAAATACTTTGCGCCTGCCCTTAAGTGCCGTGTTGGAAGACTTTGGGGCATTCCTGGCGACACGCCTGTTGAGTTTTTATCATATGTATATTAATAACGACCGCTGGCGGTCGTTTGAAGTAATAGAGAACGCCGGCGGTTGCATTCATCACGCAATCAACCGGCACAATCCAAATCGAAAACCTCCTAAACTTATCACCAATCGTGACGCTGAGGGATTGATGTTGTTGCAGTACCAATCCCATCGAAAGTTATGTCACGTGGTCAAGGGAATAGTACGTGGCCTTGGTGATCATTTTCACGAAAAAATCACTATCACTGAGACTCAATGCATGCTCGATGGCGCTGACAGTTGCATTATGCATCTGGAACGCCAGGAAATTTCCAGGCCTACCAAAAAAAGTCGGCAGCCGGTTGGGGAAGCGGTTAATTGATAGTTATTGCCCTGCACTTTGACCCAGCTTAGTCACCGCTCCCCTTAGCACTTGTTCACACAAATGCCTGAGAATATGCCTTCTATTTTTTAATAAGCCTTGTCCACGTATGGAATAAATCCTAACGTTTTTTCTTAAGTTTTTCTTAAAACGGGCGTAAAGCTCAAAAAGGACCAACCGGAAATGAACTGGCATTTTCGTTCACGGGACAACTAATCACAATAGAAATAGGAGTATAAAGTGGCGAAGAACACACTGTGGGCTAAACTCGCAGGAGCTGCACTATTCATGTATACAGCTCCCACCCTCGCCAATTTAGGTGCTTATGGCGATGTCCAGACATTGTCTGTCAACCAACTTGCCAAACGGTTGAATGAAGTTGTTGTTGTCGATGTACGCTCACCATTGGAATATCAGTTGTTACATATTAAGGGCGCGATCAATATCCCGGTTATTAACTGGCGATTTGGAAAAAAGATTCGCGCTCTAACTGCCAAATCAGACAAAGCGATCGTGTTTTACTGTGGCGATTCGAGCTGTACGGATTCCTACAATGCAGCCCACAAAGCCAAAACCAGGTACCAAGTGAAAAAAACCTATGCCTTAAAAAGTGGCATGCTTGCCTGGCTAAATGCTTACCCGGACTTAGCTACATTACGTGGTAAATCACCGGTCAAATCCACTGACCTTATTTCAGAAACCGACTTCCAATCCCGTGTAGTCAAACCTATGGCGTTTGAAAAATATATCAATAAGGATGCATTGCTTCTTGATGTACGTGCAGGTGTAGAACGCGAAGGTGTGGGTATATTTTTCGGCCATGAAGAGTGGGTAGACATCAATAGAGAGAAGGAAATACGCGCGTTCTTAGTTCAGGCCAAGGCCTCAGGCAAGCCCCTGCTGGTCTATGACAATGAAGGTCACCAGACTCGCTGGCTGCAGTACGCTCTTGAGGACCTGGGTATTAAAGAATATTACTTTCTCGACAGTGGTGCACTAGGCTACCAACAAATGGTTAGAAATATGCACAAAGGTGATTGGGACCGTCGCCGATTAGTTCCTGCGATGGAAAACGGTGATCATAATCAGGCCAAAAGCAAGGATAATAGTGTATCGAAGCATCATGGGCATTGATTGTATTGTTGCGCCGTTGTTCCAGTCCCACATGAGCGTCAGTCATCATCTGAGCAAAAGTTCCTCACTCAACCTTACGACCAATCACCTACGCAGGCTGTTCCACCCTACCCAAGTTAAACACCCTCTTAAATCTCGCCAGTTTAGTTATTTAGCTTTTTATAATTAACTTAATTTATTATGGATAACTTTAATGAGTTTGTCGCCTGGGCGACAGACAGCATAACAAATATTCATTAAATAAGGGGGTGGTATTTAACATATTTTCCACTTTGTCATATTGTTCTAACAAACACGATAAAAATGAAAAATTATGACATTGCAACAATACAGTTAATATCCACGTTCTAAAGTGCAGATTTTATTGAGGGAGACCAATAAATCTAACCCGATTTACGTTTGTAAAGCGAAGAATAATTCCCGTTCCGGAATTTAAAACACCGGAAAATAATCTAAATGGAGAACTAAATGAGAAAAACTTTGTACCTCATTATTGGCCTGGTGATGGTAATGGCCACCACCAACATTAGCGCAAAAGACTACCCCACTCGACCCATTACTTTCATGACTATGACCCAACCGGGTGCGCAGATTGACCGTCTGACACGTGGACTGGGACAAAGAATGAGTAAAATACTGGGCCAGCCGATTAATGTGAAAAATGTAACCGGGTCTCATGGTACTGTTATGGCCACCGAGTTAAGCAGAGCCAAAGCGGATGGGTACTCAGTCGGGGTAACTTCTCTGACGGCTTATACTTATGCACCGCATCATGCCAAGTTAAGCTATGCGCCAAAGGATTTTGATTTTCTAACGTTGATTGCATTGAACTCCAGTGGTTTCATCTCTAAAGCGGATAAGCCGTGGAAAACCCTGAAGGAAGCCTTTGACTGGGCCAAGAAAAACAACAACGGTAAAATGCGCGCTATGTTCCATGGGGCGGATGATAAAGATGCAATCGTTCGTATGGCCAAGAAAGAAGGCGTACAGTTAGCATTACTGCCGTCGAAAGGCGGTCCTTCAGTGATTCAGGCGGTCACCGGGGATCATGTGGACGTGGGCTATGTCGGCGCTATTTTGTACAAACATGTTGAGGCCGGTACGATAAAATTAATTGCAGCCGCCCTGGGTGAACGCTTACCACCAATACCCGATGTACCTACATTGCGTGAACAGGGCTACGATGAGCAAGTGGAGATGATTGTCGCCCTGGTTGCCCCTAAAGGGATCAGCAAGGAAGCCAAATCCAAGCTACTGTCGGCCGCAGACCAACTGGCGAATGATAAAGAAACACAAACATTTATTACCGACAATTTGAAAATGCGTCCTGTTAAATGGGGTGAAGCCCACGCCGATAAAACTGTGAAAGATCTGGATAAAACATTCGCTCATCAAGCGAAAATGAAATAGTAATTAGTGCTTTTCAACGCCCTTTGCAATCGCCAGACAAGGTTTAACTGTCTGGCGATTGTCGTTAAACGGTTTTAAGAGTATCTGTTGTAGAGGAATGTAGTTGTGACAAGAATAAAAAGAGACTCGATTGCTTATTTGGTTATAATCGGGTTTAGTGTTTTTATGCTTGCCTGGGGTATACCTAATCAAACACCAGAGTACCCGGGTTACGGCGCTTCATCTTCTTTAGTGCCAAACGTGGTCGTTAGTATTATGCTATTTATGGCATGTCTGTCCCTCACTATAATCCTAACCGCGCATTATTTCAAAAAACCACTCCCAACAGAGGAATGTGAATTTCCAGAAGATTTAAGCGATGGCGGAGGTTTTACTCAGATTGGTCGAATCAAGCTGCGCTATTTGAGTATGGTAATGATTCCCAGCATTCTGTTTGTAGTAGCAATTGAGTATGTTGGCTACGTTATCGCGTCGTTCGCATATTTGCTACTATTGCAGTATTTACTTGGAAGTCGCCGCTGGTTGCAAGTCACTCTGCTTGCATTTATTTTAATGGCGGCACTCTACATTACGATGCGGTATGGATTTGGTGTACCGATTCCGGGACCACAGCTTTTCGAATAATTAAAACAACAGGTGGAAGTTAACAACCTATGGAAATGATATTAGCGGGATTGCTGGATTCTTTACAACCGGCCAGTCTTATGTTTGTCTTTGTTGGGGTGGCGATTGGTGTGTTAGTTGGGGCCATCCCGGGTATTAACGGCCCCATGGCCATTGCCCTGTTTATCCCTATTACCTATTACATGACACCACTGACTGCCATTGGATTTCTGGTAGGTTTGAACAAGGGTGCGTTCTATGGTGGTGCGATTTCAGCAGTATTACTGCGAACACCGGGCACACCCGAGGCTGCGGCTACCTCGTGGGATGGCTATCCACTGACACAGCAAGGTAAGGGTGAAAAAGCCTTACGCATGGCCCTCTACAGTTCGGTAGCCGGCGACTTTATATCGACCATTATTTTGATACTGGTAGCGGCTCCATTGGCAAAGGTAGCTTTATACATGGGGCCGGCAGAAATTTTCGCACTTATTTCACTTGCGCTCACCGTGATCGCAGGGATTGGGACCAATTCTATAGGTCGCGGCTTGATTGCCGCATCGTTTGGTATTTTACTGGGATTAATTGGTACTGAACCGGTTACCGCATTACCCAGGCTCACATTTGATGTGTATCAGTTAGGTAGTGGTCTATCCTTGATTCCAGTGGCCATAGGCCTTCTGGCCTTTTCAGAGATTTTAATTCAACTGGAAAAGTTTGCAGGTAAAGGTGATGTTGTGCAGTCAGCCAATGTCTTTTCTACCAAGTTTGAAGATCGATTCATTTCTCTCAAGGAATTTTTAGGCAACACCAGAACGCTGCTACGCGGTACCTTTATCGGTGTTGGCGTGGGTGCAATGCCGGGGCTGGGCGCGCCGGTTGCGTCGTTTATGTCCTATGATCAGGCAATGAAACGTTCAAAACATAAAGACGAGTTTGGAAAAGGTCGTCTGGAGGGCATTGCCGCATCCGAATCAGCCAACAGCTCCGTTGTCGCATCCAGTTTGATTCCTTTGTTCGTATTGGGAATACCGGGTAACCTTGCGGCAGCAATGTTAATGGGTGCCTTTATGATCCATGGCATGCAGCCCAGCCCATTATTATTCAAAGAAAACGCGCAATTGATGTATGGCATCTACGGCAGTTTGGTGCTGGCCAGTCTGTTCCTGCTCATTATCGGTCGTGTCGGTTTACGTCTTTTTTGTAAAGCCGTGGATATTCCCGCACTCATTTTGTATCCGATTGTCATTTTTACCTGCATCATGGGGGCCTATCTGGGTAAGTCATCCATGTTTGATGTTGGCGTAATGCTGGCCTTTGGGTTTATCGGCTATTTTATGCGGAAATTCGATTATTCCTACGTCGCATTGTTGATTGGATTCATCCTTGCCCCGGAATGGGAACGTAAGTTACAGCAGGTCGTGATTCTCTCTGAGCACGATGCCTATATGTTTTTTACACGCCCATTGGCCATGATTTTGATGGCGCTGACCTTTTTTGTTATTGCCCGGACCTTCTGGATCAGTATTAACGCCAAACGCAAGAAAAAAGTTGAAAAAGCCGCCGCTCTTGAACAGGCAAAAAACGGATAGTGAATGCAGGTTTTTTAAAGAATTTCGACGCCACGATTAGAGTTTAAGAAAAGAGGTTATGTAACGATGAAAAAAATGACAGATGCCGAATTAAAGAAGAAACTGGGCAACACCTATACCGCTCCGCCCGGTTTGTACCAAAAAACCAAGGATATGTCCTTTCTGGGCAGTGTGACATGTAATATAGAAGAAATTGTCGCAGGTTCATGGCAAGAAGTGGTGATTGTTTACACCCTGGGGCAATCTGGCATGGCAGACGGTTCCTGGTTTAAGGCCACCTTCCGTTTTTATTCTGACTGGGAACTGTTCCAGACTACTGATCCAAAGGCTGCCAATTATGTCTCAGCTGAATATCACGCCTGTCCAACCTTAGAAGGACAAAGCCCGGCATCCGTACAGAAACTGTCAGTCCGTTTTGATCAGAAAGGTCATGAGCGTCCTTTTCAGAAGGCCATTATTGTGGATACCTTTGATGGTTATCTAAAAGCGGGCGATCAAATTGTGATTCGTATGGGTGACCGTCGCTTTGGCGGGCCCGGTACACGGGTACAGACCTTTACCGAGCAGGACTTCAAATTTCGCTGTTATGTGGACCCACTGGGCACATCTCGCTTTGCGGCGGTAGAACCCGATCTGGTTGTTAACATCAAACCCGGTGCACCGGCCTTATTGCAATGGGCCGGTTCACGTGTGGTGAAACAAGGTGAGAAGTTACCCCTACGTGTGCGTGCAGAGGATGAATGGGGTAACACCTGCTGGAACCAGCCGGAAAAAGTACATGTGACAGCGAGCCTGAATGGCAAAGAATGTTATAAGAAAGACATCACGATGCCACAATCCGGCTGGTGTGTTTCTTTACTTGACGATGTTCCAACCGACAAGGCCGGCGAATTGGTAATAACCGCAAGCATGGCAGAACATAGTGCGGTTAAGGATCAAACCTTTTATGTTACCATCGACAAGGATCTGGCCTTTCCACGCATCTTCTATACTGATCTGCATGTGCACTCCAATGACACCATTGGTACTAATTCAACCGAATACAACCTGACTTATGGCCGTGATGTTACGGGACTTGATGTGCTGGCCTTTGCTCATAATGACTTCAACATTACCACAGAACGCTGGCAGGAAACCGTGAAACTCATCCGGCAAATATGCAAAGATGGTGAGTTTATCGCCTACCCCGGAACAGAATGGTGCGGCAGTTCCTGTGCCGGAGGAGATCACAACGTAATCTTCCTGCACGACGATGAACCTGAATTCCCCTTTCTAAAAGACGGCACTCACGTACGCTCCGTTGACTGGAACGAAGACTCCGGTACCACTGAAGCCATTCCCGGCGCATGGCCATTGGAAGAACTCTGGGCCGCCTATATTGATAATCCTGAAGGGCACTTGTTAACACCACATGTGGGTGGACGGCGTTGTATTCTTGACTGGCATCATCCCGAACTGGAAAAACTGATAGAGATTGGTTCCTCTTGGGGGCACTTCGGTTGGCTCTACCAGGAGGCCATGGAGCGCGGTTACAAGATCGGTGCCAGTATGGCCGGTGATGAACACCGCGGTCGTTGCGGGGGTGGTGTACCCGGTACCGCTGTGTTTGGCACCAAGGGTGGCATATCCGGTGTGATTTCACCGGCTTTAACACGCAAGGACATAGGCGTCGCCCTGCGTCAACGCCATACCTTTGCCTCTACCGGTGAACGTACCTTTGGTGTGATTACCTGCGGCGAATATCTAATGGGAGATGAGTTTGAACACAAGGGTGCAGCACAGGTGAACTACCGTTTTCTTGGTGATCGAGGTTGGGATAAATTGATAGCCTATGATCATACCGGCGAAATCTGGCGACGTAACTTACAGGAAGAACTGGGTTACTCAGATCGCATGATCCGTTTCCGCTGGGGGGGCGCACGTATCAAAGACCGTTATCGTTGGGCGGTCTGGAAAGGCAAAATCACTATCACCAATGGCATCATCAATGAATTCATTGGTCTTGGTTTTGAGCACCTGGAAGAAACCTGTTGGCGTGAAAATGCCACCACTGTGGGATTTAAAAGTGATACCTACGGCGATGTAGACGCCATTGAACTGGACGTCACCAATATTGAGACTGCTCACTTTAAAATCGAGGGTACTATCGACGGTTATGTGAAAGTCGGTGACCCTTTAAAAGGCAACCCCTTTATCCACTGCCCAACTTTTACTTGGGAATTTACCGGTAAGGAATTATTGGAAGCGGCCAGCCTGAAAAAACCACTGCCGGGTGTTGACATGTTTCTGGCCATGGATCGAATCAGTGACAGTGCACCACCGCGTGAGGTCACCGGCAACTTTGAAGTCAGCCCCAACAATGGCCCACACGGTCACCGGCCCGTCTATATGGTGGCGCATCAGGGAGATGATGCCAAAGTCTGGACCTCTGCCCTATTCATCAACTTTAAAAAGTAGTAGTAGGTTAAAAATGGTCACAACCTCGGCCTGCGCCGGGGTTCTTTCTGTACCAGGACCCTTTCTGAGCCACAGCTATTAGGGACGATCCAGACCGTGACGTGAATAGATTTCTGTGGTCTGATCGGAAAATAGATGTACCATTAAAGCTTCCACAAAGGGATTGTCGGGGTTCACCACTGCTACATGATAGTCCGTCAGGTGATGAGCCGCCGTGGCAGCAGGCGCGTCAGAGGTTCCACCCAAGGGCAGTATCTCAAATAGATCGGGGAAAATACGGGTGTAACGCAGCGCCAGGTGATAGTACAACACCGCGACGTCAGCCCTGTTAGCGGCAAGCGCCTGTGGCAATTCGCGATGATGAATGCGTTGGCCATACACCATATTATTCAGTTCATTGGCGAACAGCTTTTCAAATTGATGGGAATCACCCTGTTCCACCGCTAGATTAAGCACGGTCTCAGAATAAACTTGATAACTCGCTTTCTCCGTTTTCGGGTTGGATATAAACACCCGCACATCACTGCGCAGTAAGTCATGAATGCCGCTTATCTTGCGCGGGTTACCTTTGCGTACCAGCATCACATTACAGCGGCTGCGCATAAACAGCTTTGGCGAGTGCACTCGCCCTTCCTCCGCCATTTTAGACAAGATGTTGTCGGGGCCAATAAACACATCCGGTTGACGTGACAAGGTTAAATTACCAAGATGCAACCTGCCATGTTGCATCAGCTCCACCAAAACGCCGGGCGGGGTCGTCGCGTAGAAAATATCCTCCAGATCAGGTTGGTAGGACAGGAAGGTCTGTAGGGTTTCCTCAAGCGCCATGTGATGATTGCCATCCGAAAACACCGCCAACCCGGCTCGGCAGGGATCGCCGTGAAAATCCAGACAAAGATTGGATTCTGATTGAAACCAGCGCTGCTGTGGGTCAAGCGACCTTGCCGATTCAAAGGGCCAATCCAAGGTTATACTGTGATCATCCATAGCGAAACAGAATACAATCTAAGCTAAACCACTGCAAGTCATTGCAATGACCCTTCTGGAAACCGCACACCTTGGTTATGTACCCCAAATCAAGTTACAAACATATACATCGACATTTGCTTCCTCTCCTCCGTCCGTGAGTCTTGGAGTTTCACGTGACGAACCTTGGCTCCTCATCAGTATTCATTTTGTGTGACAAGATGGTTTCGTAAGGTGCTTCAATTCAACGTCAACCAAATATTGGCCGGCCAGAAAACTTCGACCTATTAGCACTGGATAATTAAATTTAGCCCGATTCACGATATTCACTTCTACAACCTTGTATATATTACCTAGGCATATTCCCAACTTGACCACAGGACGTTTTTGACTGGATTCGTTTTCTCTCAATTTCACATTCGTCATACGGTACAACGGTTCTTCAATAACCATGGTTCCGCCACTTTTATTATTTAAGGAAAAACGAACCCACTCCACTCCATTTTTTTTAAAAATCTGATAACTCTCTGAATGAATGGATGAGTGTATTGCGCCACTGTCTATTTTTGCAGTTAAAATAAAATTCTTCTGGGTTATCGCTATGTGCTCGATCCAGCCACTGATTTGTTTACTATTCGCATGGACTGGTGTGACTGATGACAATAGCAGTACAAAAACCAATGTTTTCGACTTCGCCATCATTTTGCATAAAAATATATACATGTGTTTCGATACGGTCTTGTATAATTTATGGGAGCACATGGGCTGTATGTTATTTAATCAATTCACTCCATGCTACTAACATTATGCATCTAATATGGCATGAATAAAACGTCAAAAAATCGATTTAGTCATAAATTTA
Source organism: Gammaproteobacteria bacterium (assembly GCA_029882975.1). Lineage (NCBI taxonomy): Bacteria > Pseudomonadati > Pseudomonadota > Gammaproteobacteria > Gammaproteobacteria bacterium. The sequence continues at coordinate 82,631 of JAOUJW010000005.1, read as the reverse complement.
CGCTCATAATCGCTACTATTTTAGTCCTATTTGGATTAAGCATTATGGTCATTCGCAATTTTTCCACACAGGACACCGCCGTACCTACCGGCGATTTGATCTGGAAAATTATCATTTCAACAGAATTCAATGCCGCTAAAGATCCAAGCTATTTTCATATAGCACTACTAAAGGAATCCCCTTTCATTAAAATAATGAGTCAAGCCATATCTCACCCAAATATTAGTATTGAGCATATCGTTCAGAATTACACAAACGAAATCAGGGCTATTGCAGATAAGACAGGTAAACAAGAGTTAAATATAGAATTCGTTATTCATGCCGGTAATCAAAAACGTTGGTTTAGCAAACACCAACCAAGAAAGGGGTTGACTGTACAGCAAAGAGAATTATACCTCAGAGACATAAACGGTATGAACTTATTCGATACCGCATTTTCCGAGGTTCTTTCTACATTAAGGGAACGTGTTACGGACCTAGCCGCACTTGAGCAAGAAATATACAGATATGTGTATAAGCATATCGTTTTAGATCCTAAATTAGCCTATCAGGATGTGCCAACTACACTAAAACTGCGAAGGGGCAATGCCTTGGCCAAAACCATGGCGTTTGTTGCCTTGGCGCGTGCCAGTAAGATTCCCGCTCGCTTGGTCACAGGGATTGAGCTACAAGAAGCCATTGATTCGGAACTCCTATACTGGGCAGAACTGTATTCTGATGGTCAATGGCAGCCCTATGACCTGGAACACGGTTATACCTTGGAACTTCCGCCGAATTATATTGCTTTTGCATTTGATCGCGATACAGTAAGTTATTTCGAAGATCCGACGCCTATCGAAACAACAATTGATGTTGAGTTGATGCCATCCTCATCCGGTACGTTTGGCGACAATATTCAATTTCTACGGGTAATAGACTTGACCCGTCTTGCTGTTGCAACACAACAACTATTAGCCATATTGCTCATTCTTCCACTGTGTGCGCTCATCACACAAATATTTAGACAAATCGTTGGTGTCAAAACATTCGGCACTTTCAGTGCTTCACTTCTGGCTCTATCGATATACTATGCTGACTGGATCACAGTTGCCGTCATCTTAACTACAGTAGGCATTATTGGTTTGGGGGGGCGCAGCCTGATCGCAGAAGGTTTTACCCGAATACCAAGGCTAGTCATTATTTTCACATTGGTAGCGATGAGTATGGCTTTTGCGATATCTCTCATGGACTATTTGAATATGAATCCTGCGGCTAATGCGGTATTACTACCCATCGTGATTCTTGTTACTTTAGTAGACCGAATATATGCAACTCAAGAAGAGCGTGGTATGACGGTAACTGTTTATCGTGCTGCCTGGACTGCTGTGGTTGCGTTTTTCTGTTTTCTACTATTCCAAATCGACTGGTTAAAACAGCTTGTTCTGGTTAATCCTGAAATTCACTTTTTCACATTAGCACTTGTGCTTATCATATCCAGCTATTCATCTACAACCATTATTGACAAGCCTGCTTTCCAATTATTGCGCGAACCAACCAAAGAAAAGTCCAATAGTGCCAAAAGTAAAGAAAAAGAACCCTCCGAAACCGAGTAAACTGCGTCGTCAGTTTACCCTTTACCTTTGGGTTTGTTTGGCCCGGACTTAGAGTCGTTCTCGATATACTCTATTATTTTGCCGGCAACATCAATGCCTGTCGCATTTTCTATCCCTTCCAACCCAGGTGAAGAGTTTACTTCGATAACCAGCGGACCGTGGGCTGAACGTAAAATATCGACACCGGCTAGATCGAGCCCCATGACGCGAGCCGCATTGATGGCAAGTCGCCTTTCTGCCGTTTGTAATTTTACCACTTCAGCGCTGCCGCCCCGGTGTAAATTGGAACGATACTCTCCTTTCGCAGCTTTTCGTTGCATCGCAGCAATGACTTTATCACCTACAACAAAACAGCGTATATCGGAGCCACCTGCTTCTTTGATGAACTCCTGAACTAAGAAATCCGTACCTATACCGCGGAACGCATTGATCAGCGCTTCTGCCGCTTTTTTGGTTTCTGCCAACAGGACTCCATTGCCTTGAGTACTTTGGGTGAGTTTGACAATCAACGGCGCGCCACCGACGGATTCGATGAGACTGTTGGTCGCTTTTGCGGAGTTAGCATAACTTGTTACCGGCTGACCTATGCCCTTTCGCGCTAACAATTGATGGGCGCGCAATTTGTCCCTGGATCGTGTTATGGCGATAGACTCATTGATGGAATATACATGAGCCACTTCGAATTGTCTGAGCACAGCGCATCCGTAAGTCGTAACGCTGGCACCAATGCGCGGAATGACCGCATCAAACTCCAGTTCCTCTACATTTTCGCCTTTGCTTTGATAGAAGACATTCGGATCGTTTGCTGTAATATTCATGAAACATTTAAGCACGTCTACGACTCTCACTTCATGATTCCGCTCCTGAGCCGCTTCGACCAGGCGGCGGGTGGAATATAGCTTACGATTTCTGGAAAGTATTCCGATTTTCATACTATTATCCTGGTTAATTCTACTACTCGACCTTGTATCAGATGCTCGTTAGATAGCAGAGTTGACGTGTGTGCAAAATGCAGATTTAGAAAATCTGGCACTAGTTTAACACAATTCTATTATCCTGTTGGCAACATGCTTGATAACAAAGTGGCAATACCTAAAAATGATGCAAATCCGGCGATATCTGTCACAGTGGTTAGTACAATAGAAGACGACTGCGCAGGATCAAGCCCAAACTTCTTTAATAAAACCGGCACCAATGCCCCCGAAGCACAGGCAATAATAAGCGATGCGATCATTGATAGTGCCATTACTAATGACAACCCAATCGATCGACTCCAAATCCAAACCCCGATTGAGCAGGTAATAGCGATAGCCACGCCATTCAAGAATCCAACCATCCCTTCCTTTTTTAATACTTGCCACCAATGACGCGTTGTTATTTCTTTTAGCGTGAGTCCGCGCATCGTTACGGCAAGTGCTTGCGCCCCCGCGTTTCCACTCTGCCCCGCTGCTACCGGTAATAAGATAGCCAGCGCGGTAAACTTAGCGATCATACCTTCAAACGCACCGACCACAGCAGCTGCAGCGAACGCAGTTAGTAAGTTGATCTGCAACCAAGGCATGCGTTGGCGAAATGCAAACCAGCTACTGGATAACGCACGTTCGTCTTTACTCGCGCCCACCATTACTGCCATTTCTGAGGCCAAGTCTTCTTTGGTCTGTTGATAGATGTCTGAGTCCCGAATGACGCCAACCAAAGTATCGTTGACATCCAGTACGGGTAATAACGCCACTTTTAACCCTTCGAACTTTTCAATCACCTCGTCTTTCGGGTCCAGCGCATATAGAAAGTGCGAGATAGGCTTGATAAGCCGATTTACTTTTTGGTTCGGTTTAGCTAGGATCAAAGCACCGATATCCACTGTACCCACCAACTGATTGCTTTTGTTGCGTAGGAAAAAGGCGTCCATTTTTTCAGGATGGCGCATTCTAATCTGATTGAGAACCTCTTCGACAGTTAGCGTGTTATCAAATATCTGAATTTTGGTATCCATTATTCGACCTGCCGTATCATCCGGATAATCCAGGATATCGATAAATTCATCGTATATAAGCTTGTGTTCGGCTGCCAGCTTCTGCAGTAGGGCGTTTTGCAACTCCGATTCAAGCCGAGCCAGTAATGTTGCTGCCATATGTACGTCCAGTTTTACCAACAAATCTACTGCTTTGTCATGCGGCCAGTCTTGCAAGAGTTTCTCACTAAGGCCCGCTGGAATGTAGGAAAACAAGGAAACCAATACATGAGTAGGCAGTCCGGATAGAAAGTTTGCCGCGTCTTGCATGGGTGTTTTGGCAATTTCTCTGGCTGCTTTTACAGGATACTGAATCAAGTAAGTATTGGTAAGAAGTTGTGCTGTTTCTTTTAGATGGGCTGTCGTCGTCATTGACTCTCCAGTTTACGATTGCTTGCTTGTGTTCGTGAATACCACACTTTAATCGATACTTTCCCGGACCGCTTCAAATAAGCCTTGCATACTTTCTCCATAAGCTTGAAAGAAATCCAAGGCCATGCCTCCAGCCGGTTCCCGCACCTGCGTTTGTACTGACAGAATCCGTCGAATCCGGCTATACCAGATTACACCTATAAATTCTCTGCGCCGATTCACAACGGCGGCAATATCATGCTCCATCCAGAGCGTATGATTAATAGCGGTTGTTAAAGCCATACGCCCTAATATCACACCAACATTCTTTTCAGAAATGCTCTCAACGGTCGCTGTTTGAGGGCTGCGCAATAACTCTGTTACCGACAAAGAACCTGTTGGACGATGCTGATCATCAACAACGAGAATAATTCGATCTTCTTTATAATTTTTACGTTTTAATCGTTTAATCGCATCTTCTACCGACATATCACCGGGAAACACAGGAACATGAATTTCTATCCAAGCACCCACCATCTCATTGCTGTACGACAATAACAACTGACAGGCCGTGCGTCGTTTTACGTGAAGTTGACTCAGAATTTCATCTAATCTGGACTTTTCCATATGACGCAAAATGGCACATAACTGATTATTCGCCATCTCACTTAACCATATGACGGCGGTACTTAGATCGGTGGCCAGCAGGATTTCCGCACACGCTGATGGCTGCATTTCTTTTAAAACAGCAACCACCTGGGACAGTGGTGCATTAGAAAGAAACCGGGCTGTATCTTTGGGTTCAAGTTCTTCCAGCAGACGCGCGGCGGCTTTTGCTTCTTGTTTGAGAAAGCTAAAAGCAAACTGATAAACTATCTCTGACATAGTAATTTCCTATTTTTCCTTACTCTGCCTAATACTACTTTACTATTTGTTGGATACCATTCCCTGGTGCTAGTCTGCTTGTCAATGACATATTCCATGTTCAGCCCTTATCTATGTGGAACTATCTAAACCCCTGCCACAAACCTTCAAAAAAATGACGTGCATTTCGCCCCAACGTACGTGTTAAATAACCGCCTTCTTGCACTATAAGTGTCGGTAATTTCAGAGCGCCAATCTTTCGGCCGTTTTCATGGTAATCCTTTGCTTGCAGTTGCCAAGTCCCGGTCGGATCTGATTTAGCGGTATCCAAACCGAGGGCCACCACCAAGTACTCAGCCCCGAATCTCTTTATATTCTTTAACGCCTGCTCTAATGTACGATGGTAGCGTTCAACGGTTATGTGCGCCGGCAAGGGATAATTTATATTGTATCCCAAACCATCTCCTTCCCCTTTCTCGTCTGCAAAACCGGAAAAATGCGGATAAGCGAAATCTGGATGTCCGTGAATGGATACGGTCAACACATCAGCTCGTTTATAGAAAATATCCTCGGTTCCGTTGCCATGATGAAAGTCTACATCCAGTACAGCTACCCGGCCGTAGTGACTGAGATAGTTGGCAGCAATGGCACTGGAATTAAAGTAACAGAACCCGCCAAAAGCACGGCGTTCGGCATGATGTCCTGGGGGACGCACTAGTGCATAAGCAATCTGACCTCCATTGAGAATTACCGTAGCACCAGTCATGGCGCAATCCACGGCGCCTCGCGCCGCCAGGTAGGCGTTTTTGTTAAAAGGCGTAAAGGTGTCCATGCAGTAATACCCGATCTGTAGCTCTGGATCTTTAGGCGGACGAAACGAGTTTCGTAGCGGGAAAATGATAGGATAAAATGATTTACCTTCAGGTAAGCGCTTACACGTTCGCTGGAAGTAATCCACGTATTGGCGATCATGCACCTGTTTTATGAACTTTAATGGAAAAGAATTAGGTTTTATTTGGTTGAATAATTGAGTTTTGGAAAGTTCTTTAAGTATGACCGGAATACGGACGGGTGCTTCAACGTAACCTTTGTCAGTCACATGGTGAATATCATGACCGGAATTTACCACCAGGGAGATAGGTGGATGTTGTTTGGGCGCAGCTTTTTTTTCTACCGTCTTGGTCTTCTTAATATACCGCGGCGCGCGAAATTGTATAGGATCATCGCTAAAGGACTTAGCCACCGCGTCAATGTGCTGAGGGTCAAGTAAAGCACCGTATTTTCTATCCAATATCGCGCGTACAATTTTTCGCAGAAAAATACATCTTAACGGTTGGTCACGACCCAGAGCATCGTACATTAAGAAATAAAGATCCTCGTCACCTTCATATACTGGCCCGTTGTAAATGTTATTTATTATAGGAAACACGTTGTAACGCTCATAAAACCGAAGCCGTTGCTGATTCTGCTTTAAAATCGTACTATCAGATACAACGCCGGGGTCATCAATACTGCATTCAAAAAATAAACCTTTTAAACCTAGTTGAACAGATTCCAATTGAACTCGCTCGTAAAGTATGCCGCCAACACCACCTCCTGTAGTACCGGGAGCGGCGCTAATCAACTCCAGATAACCAATGTGCAAATCTGACATATGCAACAGCATGGCGAAACCTTTAACTTTACCGTGTGCATTCTCAGCCACGAAGAGAATGGAGCGATAACGGTATTGAAGCGGATCGTCAAGCTGTTTGGACAGTTTTAGCAGCTCTTCTTTGCGGGTGAGTGGAAACTGATGCGTCATAATGGCTCTCACCTGCTTAATTGCATCTTGATTGGCAACAGGGGTGGAGTCAAAAATCTTTCTAATTCGAAACATACTGATCCTGGTCTTAGTCTTGGAAAAGCGGAGTTTACATATAGTAAATGAACATTTAAATAAGGTAATAACTACGCATAAAAGAAATTTTGAGATAGATTCTAATTAGCAGAACCCGATTTAACACGACCTATGCGTTGCATAATTAGACTCGCCGGGATCATAATGCGCTCATTCTGCGATTCAATTACCAACATGGTACCTTTGATTTCCACAAGCACCCCTTCTATATTGGCAATCTTAATTTCGTCACCTAATTGAAACAGCTTGTTGGCTTGCTGCGCTCCAATAATGTTAGCGACTAAATATTTTGCGCCAAAGGCAAACGCCAATGAAAATCCACTGAGCAGGATGGCTGAAACGATTATGAAAAGCTCTGTGAAGAATTGGATATTAATACCCAATTGTTCAACGCCGATAACAATGGCAGTGAAAAACACCACAAATTGAGCACTTCTACCGATCCACAAGGCCTGCTTCATACCCGCCGATTCGGCGGCGGACGCAACCATCAGCTTAATCGCATTGCTGATAAGGTATCCGCCGATCATGATCAACAAGCCTACTACTAATCGAGGAAGGTAAAGCAGTAACTGTTGTACCCATTTGGACACCATGTCCAAGCCCAGGCTATTGGCGCTGGCCGCAATAAAGAACAGCAGTACAAACCAAAATACAATTTTGGATATTGCTTCAACGTAGGACTGACGGTATTTAATGTCCGAGCGGACAATAAAAGAGGGAAACAGACGAATCAGCAAACTTTCCAGTAATTTGACACCGGTTCGAGCCAGTTTCGACAGTAAATAAGCTATTAGACCGCCAATGAATAAAAGTAGAAATGCACCCAGCAGCTTTGGCGTGTACACAATCAGTTGACTCAACAATTGTTCATAGGTCGACAGGAGTAATTCCTGCCAATCGCGGGCTTGCTCAGGTTTCATAAAATATCCTCAATCCCTATGTAGTTATATGCTCCAAGGAGCGTTAAACTGAGTATGGAGTAAGTTTGTAATAATTACCAAAAAGTGAAAACAACAAGTTTAAAAATTCATACAGAAAATATCCGAACACAAGTTCAATAGCCGTACTATCATTTATAAAATGCCTGGATACAAATCCATTGACCGCCACACCATTTGGATGCACTATTACTGGGCTATGGCCAAACTGGCCAACATCAGTAACATATTGTTTTATCAAGGATTAATCGTATGACTTATTGTGTAGCCATCGCCGCTGACAACGGTCTGGTTTTCTGTTCGGACTCTCGAACCAATGCAGGGCCCGATATGCTGTCATCCTACAGTAAAATGCATGTATTCACCCCCAACCGGGAACGCATGTTTGTGGTTTTGACCTCAGGCAACCTGGCAACAACACAGTCCATAATTTCTCGTTTAGAATCTGACTTAGAAGATTCAGAGCCCGTGAATTTGAGTACCTGCGTCCGCATGGTGGACGTGGCGAAATATGTGGCCAAGGTCAGCCGAGAAGAACAAGCAACCGCTCAGGCTTCCACCGCCGCGGCTGGAGTAGATACGTCAGCGTCTTTGATTCTAGGTGGTCAAATCAAGGGAGCACCACCAGCCATTTTCATGATTTATTCCGCCGGGAATTTTATTACCGATTCGGACGAAACCCCGTTTTTGCAGATTGGCGAAAGCAAATACGGCCGTCCCATATTGGACCGCATTCTCACCCGCGAAACTGAGTTGGAAGATGCCGTTCGTTGTGCTTTGGTTTCCATGGATTCCACCATCAAATCCAACGCCACTGTAGGGCCTCCCATTGAAGTGCTGGTCTACGAAAAGGATACCTTTGAGAGCAATCACTATCTGCGCCTTGAAGAGAATGACGAGTACCTGCTGGAGATACGGCAAAAGTGGAACGAAGCACTAAAACTCTCTTTTTCCGAATTACCGCGGGTGGAATGGGAAAAACGTACCACAGGGGCCCAAGTCCATCAGTTGGTACGCAATGATGAACATTAAACCTTTTTTAGCTATCGCTCGGTGTAACGCCACTGTATGACCATCCTGGTAGCGGTTCGCCATAAAACGATATATGACTACAGTAAACCGGTACAGCTATCACCGCATTTAATTCGTCTGCGGCCCGCCGCTCATTGCCGTTCACCTATCCAAAGTTACAGCCTGAAAATTTTTCCAGAGAAGCATTTTCTTAACTGGCAACAGGACCCTTTCGGTAACTTTGTTGCCCGCTGTGTGTTCCCGGAGAAAATCCGCCACCTGATGATCGATGTGGAACTTATCACGGAAATGACCGTGATTAATCCGTTTGATTTTTTTGTAGAGGAATACGCCGCACAATGGCCCTTTGACTATACCAACGATCTGGCTGAAGAATTAGCGCCCTATTTACAAATTAGGGAAAAGGGCCCGCTCCTAAGTCAATACCTTTCGGGTATTAAACGTGAACCGGCCGCCATTGTGGAGTTTTTGGTTAATTTGAACCAGAAACTGCAACAGCAGGTTAACTATACCGTGCGTTTAGACCCTGGTATTCAAAGCTGCGAGCAAACCCTGGAACTAAAGTCAGGATCCTGCCGTGACAGTGCCTGGTTGTTGGTTCAAATCTTACGCCACTTGGGCCTGGCAGCACGCTTTGTTTCAGGTTATCTCGTACAGTTAAAGCCTGATGTGAAATCTCTCGATGGTCCTTCGGGTACTGACAAAGACTTCAGTGACCTGCATGCTTGGACCGAAGTCTTTGTGCCCGGTGCCGGCTGGCTGGGGCTGGACCCAACGTCAGGCTTGTTTGCCGGCGAAGGACATATTCCTCTGGCTTGTACGCCGGAACCAAGCTCGGCCGCACCTGTCACAGGTTTGGCGGACCCCTGTGAGACCGAATTTCATTTTGAAAATAGTGTCACCCGAATTTACGAAGCACCACGGGTAAGCAAACCCTTCTCAGATGAGCAATGGCACGAGGTACTCAATCTGGGGGATCAGGTCGACGAACAACTGCTTAAACAGGATGTACGTCTGACTCAAGGCGGCGAACCGACCTTTGTGTCTATAGACGATCGTGACAGCGAGCAGTGGAACACCCGCGCGCTGGGACAACACAAAGAAGGTTTAGCCCGTGAATTGCTGACCGAATTGACAAAAAGTTTTGCACCGGAAGGCCTATTGCACCATGGTCAGGGCAAATGGTATCCGGGTGAGGAACTGCCTCGCTGGTCCTATAATTGTTTTTTCCGTAAAGACCATGAAGCGCTGTGGCAGGATAAAAATCTGCTGTCTCCCAAAGCTGCCCCTGGGTACAAGCTGGCACAGGCCAGAACATTCATTCAGGCACTGGCACGGCGACTGCGCGTAAACGAAGCGGCAGTAGCACCGGCCTATGAAGATGCCGCGCATTATTTACATTACGAAGCCACGTTGCCATCGGATATTGACCCGCGCAAAATGGATTTAAAAGATCCTCTGGAACGGCGGCGCTTTAGTGCTTTATTAGATCAAGGTTTGGATCAGGCCACAGGTTATACCTTGCCATTGGCTTGGTCTGAGGTAAAACAACACTGGTATGCTGCACCCTGGTCCTTTCGCCGCGGTAAAATTATTCTACACCCCGGTGATTCCCCTATGGGTTATCGTCTACCCTTGGATTCACTCCCGTTGCATGTACAGGAGAAACGCCAGACCTCGGATCGTGATAGCACCGAGGCGCGCGCCCCTTTGTCGTCTTTAAGCGAGATTACACAACGCTACTCTTTATTTGAACCACCTCAGACAGCGGTTCAAGGTTTACAACAACAATCCCTTTCTGACACTACCGACACAGATGATCAAAAAGGCCAGCAAGTGCCACACACGGCTTTATGCGTGCAGGCAAGACAGGGGCGCTTATGGGTGTTCCTGCCACCTTTGAGTCACCTGGAACACTGGCAGGAATTGATTGTTGCGCTGGAGCTGACGGCACGCGAATGCGCCCTTGCCATAGACCTTGAAGGCTACGAACCCCCGACCGATCACCGCCTACAAAAACTGTCCGTCACCCCGGACCCCGGCGTTATTGAAGTGAACATCCACCCCGCCAATAGTTGGCGCCAATTGGTCAGCAATACCCACGAACTTTACCAACAGGCACGCTTGTGTCGTCTGGGGACGGACAAGTTTATGATTGATGGGCGTCATACAGGCACAGGTGGAGGTAACCACATAACCCTGGGTGGATCTACCCCCACCGACAGTCCTTTTTTACGGCGCCCGGATCTATTGGCCAGCCTGGTATTGTATTGGCAGCACCATCCTGTGTTGTCCTATTTATTTTCCGGTCTGTTTATTGGCCCCACCTCCCAGTCTCCCCGGCTCGATGAGGCCAGAGAAGATGCTCTATACGAACTGGAAATCGCATTACAACAACTATCACCCGGCGAAGCACCTGAACCCTGGCTGGTGGATCGATTGTTTCGCAACATTTTGGTGGATATCACCGGTAATACCCATAGGGCAGAATTTTGCATTGACAAATTGTATAACCCTGTCGGCCCCACCGGCCGCTTGGGCCTGTTGGAGTTGCGCGCCTTTGAAATGCCGCCACATTGGCAAATGAGCGCATTACAAATGTTGCTGCTGCGTTCCCTGGTGGCCATGTTTTGGAACTCCCCCTATCGTGGCCGTCCGGCCCGCTGGGGTAATGCGTTGCATGACCGTTTTATGCTACCCCACTATAATGAATTGGACCTGCAACGTGTCCTTGAGGATCTGTCCCAGGTTGGTTTTGTCTTTGAGCGGAAATGGTTCGGTAGTTTTCTGGAATTTCGATTTCCCCCGTACGGCCGAATTCAACGCCAGGGAATGGAACTGGAATTGCGCGCCGCCATCGAGCCCTGGCATGTGTTGGGTGAAGAGGTGACCACTCAGGGAACGGCACGCTATGTGGATTCTTCGGTGGAACGGCTGCAGGTAAAGGTCAGCGGTTTTAATCGAGAGCGTTACTGCCTTGCCTGTAACGGCAGACGTGTTCCGCTTCAGCCCACGGAGACAGAAGGTGAATTTGTTGCAGGCATACGCTTTAAGGCCTGGCAACCGGCGTTCGGTTTACACCCCCGCCTGCCTGCTCAGGGTCCTTTGGTGATTGATATTGTCGACCTGGCGAATAGTAAAAGTATTGGTGGCTGCACTTATCACGTTGCCCACCCCAGCGGCCGCAACTATGAAAGCCTGCCGGTTAACGCCAATGAAGCTGAAGCCCGGCGCATTGCCCGCTTCTGGGATCATGGTCATAGCGCCGGAAATATGTTGCCGCAGGAAGAGTTACCCAACCCTTACTACCCCTGCACCCTGGATTTACGCTATCGACGTCACTCTCAATAAGTATAAGTGAGTTGCGAGGAACGACTTTGCAAGGATAGAAGTTTAAACAATTTGCCGAATACGGCCGTGTATATAACGAAATTTTTCAGCAATGGTCGGTGCAACCACGAATGGATAAGCATCCGCCAACCCCAGACTCCGATTCAATTCATTGAGCGTCACAGCTAAGCGATCCCAACTTGACAACAAGGTATCAACATCCATGGGTTCTTCCACAGGGGGTAGCACACCCCGCGCTATGGCTGTCTCCAGGGTATCGCAAACGTGCAAAAGATGGGCGAAGCATTCAGCCCAGTCTTCCAGCGGATGGGCGCCGGCATAGGCACTGATATAGCTTTGCTGCCAACCGTCTAGGGGACCGTTTTGGTAATAGTTTTGTAGAGCTTTTTCATAAGGCAGCTGAGGGTCGCCGAAAACTGCAGCAAAGTTTTGCTGATCCCCCACCAGCAACTCGAAATAGTAATGCCCAGCTTCATGTCGCAAATGTCCTAACACCGTACGATAACGTTCAAAATTCAGTTGTTTTTGCCAAGCCCGTTGCACCTCATCGGCTTCCAGAATATTCAGGGTAATTACACCATTTCTGTGACCGGTGATAACAAACTCTTCCGGCATATTGGGATTGCTACGCTGGTCTTCAAGAAAATCAAACGCCAGTCCCATAGGGTAAGCGGAAACGGGGGCATTCAGAGGCAGGCCCAGTTGCAGCAGCCCGTAAATAAGTCGTCGTTTGGCCTGTTCAATAGAGTTCCAATGAAACAGATTACCTTCTTTTGATAAGTCAGGAATGGTGCGGTTGAGACTGCAGGCCACACAAAGTTTGTTTGTCGATGAGGCATTTTCGGCTTCAATCAGACCATTACAAACTCCATGGAGCCGCCCGTTGTCACACAAGTGATATTGGGTTCGGTCCAAAGTGGATACCCAGGTATTATCACCTCCTGGTTCCAGGCTGAGTATCATGGCTTTATTGGGATCGTACCCTACAGCAAGCTGACAAGCCTGACAGTAGCGGCTATCGAAAAATACTTCCTGTCCACACTGGCAGAAAAAACGTTTCATGAAACACTGTGGGGCTGGAACCAAGTGCTGACAATGGCATGGTGAATTTTGCCCAATTGTAACTGAAGCTCATCAATAAATTCATGCAATGCATTTCCCCTTAGTTCCGACACTTCAGTACTTTTAAGCTTCTGTTTGACTGAACGGATCACTTTGATAGGTACCACGTTGAGTGGAAGTGCCGACACGCTGTCTTCGATTTCCTGCAAAGTATGGCCGAGAGAACGCGGGAATACCGGGTTGCGCATTAAGAATTCCAGCACATCGTCGGGACGTACTTTTCGTCTGACGTTCAAGCGGTACATTTGATAGGCACTTAAGGACTGCAATACACTGACCCATAGGGCATTACGATAGAGCAAAACCTCGTCATCGGCGCCCAGTAGATGGGCCGACCCCACATCAATTATTCTTGTACTCATGTCGCCACGCTCCAGGTTGCGACCAATGCGAATAAAATGATAAGCGTCCTCATGGTTCATGCAACCGGCCAACATTCCTGTTATTTGCTGGCATCGTTGTATTATGTCATTCAGCACTTTGTGTCGCGAGTTTCGTGGTAGATTCTTTTTCCCGCGTCGGGCCACACTTAAGTATAGGCTGTTAATGCGTTCCCAGGTTTCACTGGGCATGACCTCCCGGGTGATGCGCATATTCTCTCTAGCAGCAGCCAGAGAACTGATAATGGAACTGGGGTTTTCCCTGTCACCGAAAACAAAAGATACGACGTTTTTTTCAATGGACTTGACCTGGGCCCCGGCAATACTCTCCCGCACCCCCATAACATCAATCAGCAGATCCCAACCCGGTTGTACTGAAGTAGGTAAATCCAGTATCAGATTATGACGCACTAACAAAAGTCGTGCCGTATTCTCAGTACGTTCCACATAACGGGCAAACCAGTACAAACGTTCGGCCACACGGGATAACATTCTAATTAACCTCCGTATCCACTACCCAGGTATCCTTGCTGCCGCCCCCTTGGGAGGAATTGACTACCAGGGAACCTTGACGCAAGGCCACCCGGGTAAGACCGCCGGCGGTCACATAATGCTTGCGTCCCTGCAGGATAAAAGGCCGCAGATCCAAATGTCGGGGCTCAATTTTACCATTACACAAAGTGGGTGCCGTGGACAAACTCAACGCGGGTTGCGCCATATAGTTACGTGGATGCTTGTTAATTAAAGCAGCAAAGCGGTTTTGCTCCGCCTTGCTGGCAGCCGGCCCCACCAACATACCGTACCCACCGGATTCATTGGCCGGTTTGACCACCATCTTCTCCAGATTAGCAAGCACGTGTTTGCGTTCACTTTCGTCAACACAGAGGTAGGAAGGTACATTGGGGATTATAGGGTCTTCGTCCAAATAATACTTAATCATCTTGGGAACATAGGTATAGACCACCTTATCGTCCGCCACACCGGCACCCGGTGCGTTGGCCAACGCCACCTTTCCGGCGCGCCAGGCCCGAAACAATCCTTTCGTACCCAGGCAAGAATCTTTTCGAAAAGCCTCAGGGTCGAGAAAGTCATCATTAATACGTCGGTAAATCACGTCTACTCGCTCCAATCCCTTTATGGTTTTCATGTAAACGCAATCATCGTCCGCCACCACCAAGTCAGAGCCTTCCACCAGTTCCGCTCCCATCCCCTGAGCCAGATAGGCATGCTCAAAGTAGGCGGAATTGTAAATACCCGGAGTCAATACCACCACCTCAGGGCTGTGAGACTTTCGCGGTGACAAAGACGCAAGCATTTCGAACAACTGCGAGGGATAATCGTCTACCGGCAGAATTCTATGTTTGTGAAACATTTGCGGTAGAATTCGTTTACTTACCGCCCGATTTTCTAACATATAGGAAACACCAGAAGGTACCCGCAAATTGTCTTCCAGCACATAAACGGTACCGTCTTTATCTCTGACCAGATCCGAGCCGCAAATATTGGCCCACACGCCATAACGGGGCTTAATGCCATGGCAAACCTGTAAATAATCTTTGGAACTTTGGATCAATTCGATGGGAAACACTTTATCCTTAACGATACTCTGTTTATTGTAGACATCGTTAATGAACATATTGAGTGCGGTCAGGCGTTGCACCAAACCCTTCTCCAGGCGCTGCCACTCTTTCAGTGCAATGACTCGTGGTATGACATCCATAGGCCAGGCCCGGTCTATGTTTTCCCCTTCACTGTAAACGGTAAAACTGATCCCCATTTCCTGAATGGCCAGTTCCGCAGCCGTTTGACGCTGAACCAACTGCTTCTCACTGATTTTCCCCAAATAGCGTATTATTTTCCGGGCGGCCATTCTGGGATGTCCCGGCGAGCTAAGGAGTTCATCGTAATAGTTGTCGAACCGGTACTGATCCCAATCAATGGTACTGCGCTGGAGAGATTCTTTCTTTGACACGGCCAACCCTTTTGCGGTGAAACCCTGGAGATATATGCATATTAGATCATAGTGACTCGGGTACGCAAACTGATTTGCAGCATAAACATTTTGCTGAATACTTTATGCAACGCTAAGTTTGCTTTCAGCATGCGATCAATTATTAAACAGCAGCGTTTATAATAGAAGGAATTAGCGTACTTCTAGACTCCCTTACGATTTTATCGTAGACTCGCTCCAAACAGAAAAACCTTTTCTACACAGGGTAAAACTAGGTTTTGGTATCATGATAGATTTTCAAAAGCAGGAAAACGAATGCACCCAGTCAAAACGCTCTTCATCGGTTTAGCGGTAGGAACTGCAACAGGCTTATGGATTGGAACCAACATCGGAAAAGACCAGTCCATATTCAGCAATCCTTTTGCCGACAACTCACTGCAGCATAAAATAAAACAAACCGGAGATAAACTGATGGAAAAAAGCGGCGAGGCCATTGAGGCCGGTGCCAAAAAACTCGAAAAAGGAGGCCAGGCACTGAAGGAAAAAGCGCGCCAAAACAATGGGGACACAGATAACAAGTAATTATACTTCTCTGTTCGCTATTTACCTAACAAGCTTTGGTAAAAAGAAACCCGTAATACATATTCGAAAAGTGCGTTTTCGAAGACGAACAACGGGTTTCTTGTTTCTCACTTTTTAGAAATACCGCTACGAGTTTTAAACCGCTCTATTCCGGATTTCTGCCAAGGACCATTGCCTGCACAGATCCCCATTGCGAAACACTGTGACCAGACAATTATCCCGACCATTTAGACTCACCTCGGGTATGGTCAGATAGGTTTCTTTATCACGTACAAGCGCCAATCGTCCACGTTTAGAACGCTTGCCGCGATCGGTTACCGGGTCTTTGTGCACGTCCCGCCACTTACCATTGATTCGAATCGAGGACGCTTTCATCGCAAACCGCAGAGAGTCTCGATCCACTTTTTGTAACAAGCCCCCTCCCATCCCAAAAGCAATGTTGTCAGCACTTTGTTTACGCTGTTTCATCGCTGCCAGTATTGTCTCAATACTACCCAAGGAGACACCGTCACCTTGGATGACCCTAAGATATGGCGGTAACACTCGGTACCCTTTTTGGTTAACAGCGTAACCAAATTTATTCATCAACCTTTCTATTGTTTGTGTCACCACCTCCGTCGGGTCACCACTGTCCGGACGAATTACCAAAGTCCCACCGGAATTGATCACAGAGTCTTTCAATGTATCACCCCAAATGCTGTCAATGGCGTTCCACAAATCGTAGGAATCACTCACCACCGCCAGCATACGGTTTTCTCCACTAAATTGCCGCAGCATATTGGCATAAGCCAGAGTTTCGCCATCCCTGCCCCAAGCTGTCATGGTGCTGTGTTCCGCGGCGGGTATGGAGTAACCCGCCATAGGTTCGTTATAATAGCGTTTAGCTGCAAGTACGCCGGACACCGTGTCTGTACCCAGAAAATTCACCAAATGTGCGGCAGCGCCTATAGCCGCCGATTCGTTTGAACTGGCACCGCGCGCGCCAAAATCATGGAGTTTGAACGGCAAACCATCCAGGTTATCGGCAGTTTTTTCCAAATAGGACTTAATCACTTGCTTAACCTGCCGACTGGTACTTGCAACAGTGGTGGGATACCACACCGCACGCAATAAGGCAGTTTCAATATAGCTGCTTAACCAGGCACACCTAGGGTCCGTATTGACCACTTGAACCAACACGTTTTGCACAGGTACCACAGTACCTTCCGGAACCGCTTGGATCTCGATAGGCAGGTATCCATTGTATTCGGTTAAAATATACTCCCAACCTTCCCTATTAAAAGGTAAACCGTGGTTGGTAAAAATCGCTTCAGCTTCGTCTATATCGGCCAATGTAATGGGCCGAGTAAGCGTTTCTTTGATAAACATCTGCAAACCAAAGAATACGGTTTCTGAATATATGCCACCACGCGATTCAATATAACTGGATATGTATTCGGTACCCGGCGGGTACTGCACATAGTGTGAGGCCTTATATGAGTCGGTGTTCAAAATAATATTTGTATTCATGACGGAAACCCTCCTGTCACAGTATCGAAATCGGGTCTGTCCCGTTTTCGTTATCAACCTTACTTTTCCTACACCCCTGTCAACTCCTGTATAATAAAATAATGATCCTCATACATTCTGCCGGGATCAAGATCGGCCAGGGGTATCCACATGGCGTGTTTGGAATCATCACCTCCTTTTACTTTGGGCAAATCTTTATTAGGCTCTAACTCGATATAAAATGCATGGGTAAAGGTACGTCCACGTGTTGATCGGTTAGGGTCATCGAAAACCTTTTGGGTTTTGATATGTCCTTTCAAAACCGGTGTTGGTATTTTTAAACGTGTTTCTTCCTTCAATTCTCGCAAACAAGCGGCGACGAGAGTTTCAGTCTGGTTTACAAAACCACCGGGTAATGCCAACTGTCCTTTACCGGGTCTGGCCTTTCTTTCCACCAACAATACATGGCCGGATTGTACAACCACTGCATCCACGGTAACGAAAGTGGGCGGATACGGAGCATTGTTCCAAGCAGACTTATAATTATTCACAAAAACATGCTCATCCCGAATTTCCTGATACAAAGGCGCTGCAACGAAATTACGCAATTCCTGCACCACTGCGGCAGGTAATAGGTCATCGGCACTCTGAAAAAATTCCTCTTCTCGCTGTGTTTGGAACAAACCATTCCGTATTGCTGTGGCGTTAATCTGACGATAGTTGTCCACCTGCACCGCCCCCCATTGCGGAAACAGATTCAGGTAATAAGCTGTGTGGTCTTTGCTGTGACCAATAAGCCCAACTTTCGCCGGTCTGTGCGGTTGACCGTGATGAGCAGTGACTAATCCGTTAACAGTAGCCTGTACGTTCCGAACCCAAGACTCATCGTTATACATCACATCCATAAGGGGCACGATATGAACGCGTTGGGACTCTGTATCGCTTAATGCACTGCGAATCATATTTTCGCGCTCGGAAACGGTCCAGGGATTGCGAAAATTGCGTGGTTGGTGGGCTGAACCTACCAAAACGATAAGGTGCTCCGATTGTTTAAGACCTTCTTGAATGACCGCTAAATGACCTCGGTGAAATGGCTGAAATCGACCAATAAATACTAGAAAATCAAACGCTTTAACATCTTTCATGGCAGCAACCCTCTTGCCGGTAAAACCGCGTCCGGTCTATCCGAACGGGTGTTGGTTGTGCCGAAGAACCCCTTCAGCTCACTTCATATTAGTGTACTAGATACACTATGTCAAGACTGCGTCAAACCTTTTGAGAATTTTCAGATTGTGGCTTTTTTGTAATATCCCATTCGTCAACCCGGTATTGCATAACGTTTACAATGTGACGGACGACACAGTTAGGAGTGAATTATCTGAAAGAGAAAAGTGATGAGAAATTGGATTAAGACCATGGCCATCGCCTGCCTGTTGATTTCGACCGTTCACATTACCGCCTGTAGCGGTGATTCAAGTGAAAATAGCAACTCCAATGAAACAGTAATCAAAGGCAGGGCATGAGGAAAATTGTTGTGATATTGTTAAATCTCGGCTCCTACAAAAAACACGCTATTACAAAATATACCCTTCACCTATTATTTTTACTTTCCTCACTAAGCTGCTCACCCTTACTCGCACAAACATTTGTTTACGTCTATGATCAGTCAGGCCAACTTCTGACACCCAGCAACGCTGCAACGAATTGCCCGGATCCCGGTCAAACCCGAGCCGGCGATCACTGTAAAGGCGTGCTGGTTGATGATAACGGTGAATATGAACTCCGTCTAGATACCCTGCCCTCGGGTAATTTACTATTGCTTGCCAACAGCTATCGAGTGGTTTCCGCAGCTACGCCGGGAGCTGCCGATACCTTTGTTCTACTCAAATCCAAACGCAGGTTGGATTCGCTAAATGCACGACAAATCAATCCCGGCGTAGATATAAATGCCGTCTCCGAAGCCGGTGTGGTTGCGCTGGAAAACTATCATCACATACCTAAAACCCGAACCGATTTAATTACTCCTTTGTTGGCCGGTGCCGTTGCCGGAGTAGATGCACCGGCCTTAAACCGTGCACTTGGTACCAGTCACAGCGACAACTACTCTGTAGAAACTGTAACCCAACAAACAATCGACATCCTGGTGGATCAACTTGATGACTTGAGTCTCGCGGATGAACAAACCTTAGTAGAACTGGCAAAACTGGCCATACAATATCAGGGTAGTAACACGGCGGTTACCTACATTCGCAAAAACACTCAACAGGCTCTGACCCAACCCGACACATTTACGGAAGTCAGAGACCGTGTCTTCAACCATATCAGTTCCATTGTTGAGAACACCGAACCGGTTTTGGTTCTGGAAGCCGATAAATACATGTTATTTCCACAAGAATTGGCGCAACTATCCACCATAAACAGTGTCAACCCTGCACAGTTCTTTGCGTATACGTGGCTGGGTACCAGCAGCATTAACAGTGCAGCCACATTTTCTAAACCGGAAATCGGCTCTTATCTGGTTTGCGCAACCGGTGAAATAGAAAATAGTAGTAACAGCAGCACTGATTGTGTGCGTTTAGCCGTTAAGGAGCAGGTCATTGCTATCGCACGGAGCAGCGAAAAACGTATTGGCACGAACAATCAACTCAGAGTATCCGGTTCCACAAGCATAGGAGCCAATAGATACCGTTGGAGTGGGCCGGGTCAGTTTGACAATACAAGTGCTGAGACAACGATTTGGACCGCACCGGCAGTTTCCGGCAGCTATGCCTTAACATTGACCGTCAATGACGAAGTCATGGACAGGATTAGTGTCGAAGTATTTGATGTCCTGCCCGTCTCCATAGCAGAAGCACAGCCCGCGGTTATCGTACTGGACGCCGGATGGGCAAGTACCCAATTACTGAGTGGCAGCATCTCCACCGACGGTTCCGCTGTCGACCAGCTTGAATGGACCATATTGTCTACACCCTCAGGTGCCAACGCTACAATTCAAGACAGCAATGGTGCAGAGACCGTTTTCAACACGAACACCGCGGGAGATTATCGCATTCAGTTATCCGCACAAAAAGGCAGCCTAAGCCACAGCACCGAAATCGATATTCAAGTTCGCGTACCCGGTGTTCCGGTAGCCATTGCCGGTGAGGATTTGGTGACTTTTCGTAATACTTCCACAATGCTGGATGGAAGTCGCAGCTACATCACCGACAGTAGTCTATTGCAATATTTGTGGAGCAGCACTAACGCAACCCTCCTTTATCCTGAGGCATCGGTGAGCTATTTTAACTCCGGCACCATTGGTCAATATTCCGTACAACTAGTGGTCAGTGCCAATGGAGTCAGTAGCACGGATCAACTCACCGTAACAGTAGAAAATCAGCTTCCCGCAGTCAGCGATCACGTGGAAGCCAATCTTCTTAATGAAATCATGACCGCCAATGTAGTAGGTATGGATAACGACGGAGATAGTATCACTTATGAGTTGTTGAGTAGCACAAAAAGCGGCGGTATTACCATGGACAGCACAACGGGACAATATACGTATATTCCCGGCGGAATCAAAGGGTGTCGCTATAAACCATCATCTCCGGTCAATAATCAGAACGGTGGTATGGAAGTACCTGTCATCAAACTGTGTGCCGATCGCTATACGGCATCTCTCGGTGAAGTAATCCATTTAACTACCAGCAATAGCATCCACGCCTCTCAGTTCAGCGGTTACCAATGGCAAGGTGGAGCCGTTGGGGACAGTAATGATATAACCTCGGCAAGCTATACGGGAACAACCGCGGGATTACACCAAGTTTGTGTGGTAGGTTCGATCGGTCAAAGCGCCAACACCAGCACAGCCTGTGTTGATGTACTCATTGAATCAAATGGAAGTGTCGATGACAATGTGGAAACGGGCTATATAGACAGTTTTACATACCGAGCCAATGACGGTTTTGGTAACTCCAATACGGGCAAAGTGGTACTTACCATAGGCTGGAAAAACAGTGTGCCGGAAGTAAGCAATTTGAACTTGAGTACAAACGAAGACACGCCGGTAAGCGGTGAGTTGATTGGAACCGATGCAGACGGTCACTCCTTAACTTTTCGTATTTTGGGCAACGGATCTTTGGGCACAGCGGTCATAACCAATCCTGATACCGGTGCTTTTTCCTATACACCAAACAACAACGCTTTCGGCCAGGATCGTTTTACCGTTGTTTCCCACGATGGCTATGAAGACTCCGTAGCGGGCACCGTGACAGTAACCATCACTGGAACCAACGACTACCCACTGGCATTTTATGTTGGTACATTGAATACCTTGGAAGATAACGCTGTTAGCGGCGTATTAGGTGGAAGCGACCCCGATGATGATGAATTGGAATTCAGACTAGCCACCGTTCCGGAAAAAGGAGATGTGCTCATTACCAACACCCAAACGGGATCCTTCGTATACACTCCCCATGCAAACAAAAATGGAACAGATCAGTTTTTCTTTGTGGTATATGATGGTTTGGTTGAATCCAACACCGCACCGGTCAACATTAATATTACACCGGTAAACGATCCGCCTGTGGCAACCGGATCCAGCCACAGTGTCAATACTGATGAGGTTTTATCCGGGCAGTTAGATGCCGTCGATGTAGACTTGGACGTTTTAGCCTATTTGGCTGCTGCCCAGCCGACTAAGGGTACGTTGGTAATTGACAGCGACACCGGCGTGTTTACTTACACACCCAATGGTGAATTGGGAACCGATAGTTTTGGCTTCACCGCAAGCGATGGTCTATTGCAGTCCAATGCGGCTACTGTGCAAATTACCGTACTTCCTGCAAATTCGGCTCCACTTGCTCAGGACGATGCAATCGTTGTTTTCGAAAACGTTACCTACGGTGGTGTGGCGCCGGCAGAAGATGTTGAAAATCAACCGTTGACTTACCATCTGGTATCTCCACCTCGCTTGGGTGCTGTAACGTTCAACCCGGACAACTCCGGTCACTACAGTTATACACCAAGATTCAATACCAAAGGTAATGACTATTTTACCTATAAGGTTAACGATGGCGACAAGGACTCCGCTGTCGCTACCGTACAAATTAACATTATCCCTGCTTCCGTGTCCTGTGCAGGCCCGGGCAATATGCGCCGGGATACCGATGGTGACGGATATGCCGATTTTATCGAAGCCGATTTTGGTACATCTGCGGTTGACCCCTTATCCACACCCTTTGGTGCTGACGCGAACAGCTACGGCGTATCCTATGCTGATGATGACGACAGCGATGCCTATGTGGATATTCACGAACTGTGGTTAATGACGAATCTTAAGGATGCAAATTCCAAACCCAGTTTATCCACCTTGAACGGCGTTCCCAATTGCCTAACGCCGTTATTGGATAGTGTACCCCCGGCACTATTTGCCTTTAGTATCCTCACACCGACTATCGACGCCTCCGGTGGCACCGCCAAGGCACGTTTTGCCTTGTCTGTCATCGATAACGCCGTCGGTGTAAAAACTGTACAAGTGAGCCTGCGCAGTCCCAATGGGCAAACGGTAAAAGCTGACTATAGTGCGGCTTCGCAACCTCTAGTCCTGTATACCCAATTCGATAGCGAGGTTTTCAGTCGCTATGCAGACGACGGTGTTTGGACAGTCGCAGAAATTAAAATCATCGATGTCCTGGGTAATCCGTTATCCCTGAGCAGAGAAGATTTGTTGGCATTGAATTACCCGGCATCGATAACAGTAACGAATGTAAACGCAGATGTTGTTGCTCCCACGCTAAACGCATTCGCCATCCTGACTCCTAATGTAGATGTGACACCCGGTGATGCGGTGGCTCAAGTTCAGCTAAACGTCAGTGACAATGTCTCCGGCTTGCAACTCTTGTCTGTCACAATACGCAGTCCCAGCGGTAAGAACTATCGCTGGGCACAGGAAACTCGCGCTGACCAATTGCCCAACCTGGATATCACTTTGAGCACCAATATTTTCCCAGTCCACAGCGAAACCGGAATATGGACAGTATCGGAACTAAAACTGGCCGACCATGCCAAAAATGAACAGGTATGGAATACCCTGGATCTCCAATCTCAAGGTTTTCCCACTGACATTACTGTAATCGGTGCCCCACTGGACACTACCCCTCCACAACTTTTGCAATTAGACACTTTAACACCGGTTGTTGATGTGACCCCCGGTAATGAACAAGCTACTTTGTTTGTTTCTGCTACGGATGATTTCGGTATTGCTGAGGTCAACTTAACTCTACAATTGCCGTCCGGGAGTATCATAGAAGTACCCTTAAGAACGTTGGATCTTCCCTTAACAGTAAGCACCAGGCTAAACAGCGCGACATTTCCGCAGAGCACCTTGCCGGGTTTTTGTGAGTACCTGCAATTGAGCATTACAGACAGCAGCGGAAATACGGCAATTTGGAATACACAACAACTGGCTGCACTCGGTTTTGTAACCCGATTTGAAATACGTAACAACGGGATGTTTGGTATTCACAACAATACACCATTCGCATACGGTGGCAGTATCGTTACATTGGAAGACACCCCGTATTCCAGCTACTTTGAAGCATACGATATCGAATCAGACCCATTAAAGTTCATAGTGGTAGATAGTCCTCAAAAAGGCAGCGTGATATTTACCAACAACGCAACCGGAGAATTTACTTTTACACCGAGAGCAAATGAATTTGGTGAAGATAGTTTTACTTTTAAAGTTGATGACGGCTATTCTGAATCGGATACAGTGACTGTTTATGTCCATATTGTGCCCAACCCTGATCCCACACTGGGTGAACATATGGAGATCACAGTAGTTGAAAACACTTCCTATTTAGGCAACTTTAAGGCCTCTGACGCCGACAAAGAACCCATCGGTGCCACAGCGCATGGCGCTGTGAACGGTACCATCTCGGTTATGAGTGGTACCTCTTTTGAATATGTACCTGACACAAACTTCATAGGCTCCGACAGCTTCTTCTATCAAGTCAGCGATGGCAACAGCGTCTCACAAGAGTACACTGTCACGGTAAATGTAGTACCGGACACAGCCCTGATTAACTTTACGATTTTGACTCCCATAGTCAGCGCTTATGATACCTTTGTGCCCATTGAGGCTGAAGTAACACTTACCAAAGCGATTGCTTCGGTAAATGAAGTAATACTAACACTGGAAGGCCCCAGTGGGCAGGTGGTGGGTTTCCATTCCTTCGTACCCGAAACCGGTTATCCCATTCTAATGAAACAGAACGTTTATACCCCCAGCCAGCCTTTGGAACCCGGGGTCTGGACCTTTAAGAATTTATTAGTGAAAAAGGACAACAGTGCATTCAGTACCGTTGTGGCCACGGATATAGAAGCAGAAGGATTCAACGATACGGTTGAGGTTGCCGCCAATACTTCTCCCCAATGTACATCAGCGGATACCTATGCTGCGGTACTGGGCGAACCACGCAGCGGTTTCTTAAGTGCTGTCGACCCTGAAGGCAATACCATGAGCTATATACTTGCTCAAAAATCCGGTAAAGGCAGAGTAAGTATTAATACACAAACCGGAGTATTCACCTACACAGCCACTGCTCTGGGTCAAGACTTCTTCCTGTTTGCGGTTTCTGATGGTATCAGCACCTCTACCAATTGCTCCATCATTTTCAACAACACTGCAGCAAATGGTGCACCGGTAGCATTAAGTGATACCTATGCTGTTAAATCCGGGAAATCCTTTAGTGGAGTGCTGTCCGCTTCGGACCCCAACGACGATGCTTTGGTGTACGAAATCGTCACAGCCTCCACAAAAGGCCAGGTAAATATTATAGACAACGCCACCGGAAAATTTATCTACTGGCCAAATAGTGACAGTTTAGGTGCAGATAGTTTCAGTTTTAAAGTAAACGATGGCCTCAGTGATTCCAACATAGCGGTTGTGGATCTAACCATCAATGCGCAAAATACGCCGCCCACAGTACACACGACGGAAATTTTCGTATTCCAAAGTGTTGCCTACAACGGGGTATTATCTGTAACCGATGCAGATAATGACAACTTGAACTATACCGTCTCACGAAATGGCAGCCTTGGCTCCATCAATATCAATGCCACCACTGGGGCATATACTTATATCCCATTAAACGGCATCCTGGGACAAGACTACGTTACGGTTAAAGTCAGCGACACGGAGGCTTTCAGCGAGGCGCAGATTCTGGTACACATTATCAGTACAGAGCAAGCCTGTGGTACTGGCGGAATCGAACCACGCAGTGACACCGATGGCGACGGCTATGTAAATTTTGTTGAAACCGCCTTCTCCACCGATATCAATAACCCGACTTCTACACCCTTTGGCCTCGATGCAACACAAATGGGCGTTCTGTTTACCGACGACGATGACGCGGACAGTATTACGGATCATATGGAATTGTGGTACGGATCGGATCCCACAGATGTCAATTCTGTTCCTCAATATGTGCTGCAGCAATGTTTTAATCCTCTATCCGATGGTATTAAACCCCGCCTGATTGGCTTTAACATACTCACGGATACGGTTGATGTTAGCAATGGAACCGCACCCATCAGTTTCGATATTACCCTGATGGACAATGCCTCCGGTATCAAACGAGCCCGACTGACACTGGTCAGCCCATCCGGCACTTTTGTGACCAGTTCGGTTTCCTTCACAAACTTCCCCTTGATTACCGGTGCCAGGCTCAGCACCCAGGATCTGTCATCTTATTCTGAACAAGGTACATGGCAGGTGTATGCGATGACGTTGTTCGATGAAGCCGGAAATCGTTTGGACCTAAACCAGGATGATTTTACCCAGGCCGGCTACGCCACTGCGGTCAACGTCATCAATAGCAACAGTGACACAAGCGCACCGGTGCTGATCAGCTTAACGGTATTAAGCCCCATCGTCTATCCGGGTACGGCCGATGATAAAATGATGTTGAACCTGGATGTGAGTGATAACAGCTCCGGAATCAGTTCAGCTCGAGTGGACTTTATCAGCGCGTCCGGAACCATAGTGACAGCGTCTACTACGCTAAGCAATCCAACCACCACCGCTGTATTGACCTTGTCTACAGGCACCTTGAGCCAACATCTGGAACAAGGACAGTGGTCGGTATTGTCCGTCATGTTGGTAGACGCGGCGGGTAATAGTGTGCAATACCAACAAACGGACTTGAACACCACGTTGCAAGTGACCAACCCCTTGAGCGACACCTTAGCGCCTACTGTGTCCTACTTTTCGGTAGTCACGAAAAATGTCACAGCGGGCTCGGGAAGCGCTGTTATGAGTTTTGCACTTTCAGTAGCCGACGACATATCCGGTATCAGCAAAGTACGGGTGGACATCACCGGCCCATCGGGCCAAGTAATGAGCGCCTGGGGCGACTTTAGCAGCTCCCAGCCCTTACAAAGCGATACCATTATTAGCACATCCCCGCTCAGCACCATGCTCGAATTGGGCACCTGGAATATCACCGCGGTGGAAATTCAAGATGATGCAGGCAATCGAACTCAACTGTCACTGCTTGATTTGTTTGTGCTGGGGTATGATACGGAGATAATTGTGGAATAGCGGCTTTTTGCGTATTCCACCAAACAGGCTTTCAGCGTGCTCTATATTTGCTCACGTGCAATCATTGAAACCCGTGTACATAAGACACTCTGAACGGCGGAATACGTAAACTATTCCGCCTACTCCAATGCGTTTCCAAATCCGTAGGGTGGAATAGCGTCTTTTTGCGTATTCCACCAAACAGACTCTAAACTTACTCCATAATTGCTAACACGTGCAATCATTGAAAGCCGTGCACATCAGAAACTCTGCTTGGCGGAATACGTAAACTATTCCGCCCCCATTGTGATACCAACCAATGTGATACCAACCGTAGGGCGGAATAGCGTCTTTTTGCGTATTCCACCAAACAGATTTTCAGTTGACTCCATATCTAAAACCTAGCATCCATACCAAAACCATCCAACCGCTATTAATGATGCTGTTGAAAAAACGAGGGTACCGGGCGATCACCGTTAATACTGGACTCCGAAGGAGCATTGGGATCTGCACATGGGTGTGTGCCGGCAAACACGCCATTGGGATTTAAATCAAACATCCAGGCATGCAGCATCCAAATATTAAACCAAGGATTCAAATTGGTATTGGGATCTTTGTAAATACTGGGTAGACTTTGGCATTCTTCAAAAGTGGTATGTTGATTCAAACTAATTACCGGATTTTCGAATGTACCTTCTGCTGTAATGCATAATCCTGCATGGGTATGCCATTTTTCATCAGGAGATCCGGTAAACCTTGGAGGATGATCGGCAAATCCCACCACACGTTGAGACTGCCACTGTCCACCGGGTGTAGGGTAATCAGTGGCGCCTTGTTCAAACACGGGAATCGCTGACTTATTCCAGTACATCCCTTTGACCGTATGGCTCTCTGCGGAATAATTTACCCCATCCGGGTTCCAAATGTCCGCCTCACCATCCTGTATAAAGTCATCCCAGTGCTCTCCATGCCCAGACAATGCCGGAGTAATTGCAGCAAAACCCGTTGCACTCAGTTCTTCCGCAGTGTCGATTAGTTGGTATTGTTTGTTGCGGTGAAACATATAGGCTAAAAAACGTTCAGTTGGTTGACTGCGCAAACCCAAGTCCTGTTTAGCTTTAAGGATATCTTGTCGATTGAGTCGCCCATCTGCATTCAAATCATAAAAAGCGTAATAGTTTTCTTTTTCAATCACCTTTCTAATAATGACAATATCTGCATCGGAGACCACCCCATCACCATTAAAGTCGGCAACGTTAAGAATGGGGGGGGCACTGCCTGTACATATTTCTCGATCATCATCGTCTGCCAGCAAGGTAACCGGTGTTACACAAATTAAACCTATCAGTCCATAGACATAGTTTTTCATAATTTCTCCGAGTAGTAATGCGATAACTTTTTTATTGAGCTGCATATTATAGCTAGTCAGTTAATTGATTTGCCAGTTGCACAAATTCATTAATACAAATGGATTAGATTGCCACCTGTGTTTTTTTGAATCTCGACGGATGCGTTTGGGTTCATACACCTAAAACATATTAAAGAACATAAGACCCGAAAGCCTTGGCGTGTTTTGTAATGAGATCTTAAATCTTGGATTGGGATGTATTGACTTATACGGCTAACAGGAATAGTTATTTTTAATCCTATTAGTTGCTCTATTTATTAATATCTATGTTTAAGACTATACTGTAAGTTACTGTAATTAATTTAGTTTATCATTTCTCCCCGCTTACTGACCGCTAAATATTTCAGTCGTAAGACCGATACTGGTTTTTATAAACCGACTCAATATAGGGGTGATCCATGCTTCACGGCAATATCCTGAAAATTCGCGATGAAAACGCAACCGGGCAGATATTCCACGAATTGGAGTTGAAATTCGACAAAGTGGAAGTCACCGTAAAAGATATTATTGTCGAACGAGTATACCGAGAAGTCATTTTGTACAATCAAAAAGCAGATCAAGTCCAGAACGCGCTGGTAAAACCAAAAGACGAAGAAGTTCGACTTAATGGAAAACGCATACGTCACATCGATGCTGAAAAACAGGTTGAGGTTGCATTAAAAGCTTTTGAGAGCAATGGCTTTTTCATGCTGGTGGACGATTTTCAAGCGGAGGCACTGGAGCAAATTGTACCGATTAAGGAAAACACCGTCATTAGTTTTGTCAAACTCACTCCCTTAGTTGGGGGTTAGCCATGTTGA
The DNA here is from genome assembly GCA_029882975.1 of Gammaproteobacteria bacterium. NCBI lineage: Bacteria > Pseudomonadati > Pseudomonadota > Gammaproteobacteria > Gammaproteobacteria bacterium. The sequence continues at coordinate 53,293 of JAOUJW010000005.1, read as the reverse complement.
ATCGAGTCCTATCTCAAAGCACCACGACTGTTGCACCCAATTCTGAATTGGAACAACTCCTTGGTGACATCGAGGCGTTTGTCCGTAATAATAACAATTACTTTTACCCCCACTCCAAAATCGCACTGAAGGACTGCAGCGCTTACGAACAATTAAAAAATCTTAAAGGTTACGCCAAACTTGAGGCATTGGAATATTTAATCAAGACCGTCAATACGTGCCACATCAAAGGTTCTGACTACGGCTCGCACAGCTATCAACAGTACTCCATATTGACCAGCGTATTGGATACATTCATCCGCACCAAATTTGATTTCCCTGACAATTATTCCTTTCACGGTCTATTCCACCATTTATATGAAGCTACGGGTAAGTCACCCAAACACTACAATCTGCAAGACCGTCCCTTTGGTGGTCTGGTGACCCAAATTGAAAAACATGTTAAATCCAAAGAACTAAACAAAGAACTTCAAGCAGACATAGAAGCCATCCTGGAGAACCCGGTGGTTCAATCCTACATAGGTAAGAAGGTTGATTATGGCATCGATATAGCCAGATGGACCACGAAGTTGCAGCAACTGCTGTTTAGTCGCGGTGACTCTGAACACCAAGTCCCTCCCTACGAACCGGGTAACGGTCGCTTCGGTGCGCTGTTAAAAAATAAACTGCAATCATTGGATACGCAAGAACAGGATCGTTGGAACGCCTTGTTTAACCATTTGGCATCAGCCGGTGCGGGCAGACCCAGCCAAAAATTCTTAAAAAGCGCTAATTCTCACATTGATACCATTGGTATCGACAAATTTAAGCAAGTCACCAATTCCTTGCTGCAGACGGCGACAGAATTCGAAATTGAATCGGTGTTTAACGATTACTATTCGGTACCGGAATTTGTCGAAAGTTACAGCAATAATTTAATCAAAGGTCTGGTGTGGTCCCTGAGTCGTTTTCATGATAGGGAAACCCTTCATACCATTGTGAAACTAAGTGAAAAATGTTTTAAGAAAGTACCGGGTTTCGGCCCAACTGCGACAGCTATAGGCAATGCTTGCTTATACACTCTGGCTAACTCCATTGGATTGGAGGGCATCGCTCACTTGACGCGACTAAAACTCAAAATCCGTCAGAACAATACTAGAAAACTTATTCACAAATATATTGAAGAACAAGCGAGCAAACGCGGCATTAAACCGGCACAAATCGAACAAATGGCAGTCCCGGAATATGGACTGACTCTGGGTGAACGTAGTGATTCTTTCGACGACTATCAACTGGTACTGAAACTATCCACTGTTGGTAAAACAGAGTTTCAGTGGATTAAACCTGATGGTAGCATACAGAAAACCGTACCTGCTTTTGTTAAAAGCAAAACCAGCTTGTCTGATAAATTAAAAAAAATAAAGGACATAGCCAAGCAAGTAAAACAAGACAGTTCCACTCAACGGGATCGCATTGATCGTCTGTATGTAGAGAATTTAAGTTTAAATATGGACGATTTTCAAAAATACTATTTGCACCACGGACTGGTCAGTCAAATCGCTCGCAAACTCATTTGGAACCTTGACAAACAAGCCGCACTCTATGTAAATGACGAATGGCAAAATGAACAGGGAGAAGTCATACAGGTACCAGATGAAGCGGAAATTCGTCTTTGGCATCCTATCGACACCACAGCAGAAACAGTGTTAGCCTGGCGTGAGCGCCTGGAACAGTTGCAAATCAAACAACCCATAAAGCAAGCCTACCGCGAAATCTACATATTGACGGATGCGGAAATTAACACCCGAGTTTATTCGAACCGCATGGCTGCTCACTTAATTAAACAGCATCAGTTTGGTTCCTTGGCATCCATACGGGGCTGGAAATACGCCTTGATGGGATATTTCGACGGTGGTGGTGATTCGATTGCTTCTAAAGTTTTATCAGAATACAAACTCAGCGCAGAATTTTGGATTAACGAGTTAACCAATACCAGTGATAATTACTACGACAATGGAATCTGGAGTTATGTTGCGACAGATCAAGTGCGTTTTGTGGATGAAGATAGAAACGCAGTACCATTGGTAGATGTTCCTCCCATGGCGTTCTCTGAGATAATGCGTGATGTGGATTTATTTGTTGGCGTAGCCAGCGTGGGCAATGACCCGGAATGGCAGGATGGCGGACCTCAAGGCCGCCAAGACTATAGGGACTACTGGCACAGCTATTCCTTTGGTGACCTGTCTGAAGTGGCGAAGACTCGAAAATCCGTCTTGGAGCGGTTGTTACCACGACTAAAAATACGCAATGTTGCCCATATTGACGGTAAATTCCTCATCGTGAAAGGCAAGAAAAATACATACAAAATTCACATTGGCAGCGGTAACATTCTTATTGCCCCCAACGATCGTTATTTGTGTATAGTACCCGGCCGCGGCAAGGATACAAAAATAGACCAGCTATACTTACCCTTCGAGGGCGACACCGGTTTGTCTATCGTGCTCTCTAAGGCTTTTTTGCTGATGGATGACGATAAAATCAAAGATCCGACTATTGTCAGTCAGCTGTAACCGAGAATTTTACTGTGCGATGCCACAGGCTTATGCTGACATAGTGTCATGACAGAGAACAAACATATTCCGTTGCTTTTTGCGGAAATCCGAGTTTTTTCATTGCTTGTACGAGTTTTTCCCGATATTCCTTATTAAGCGGAAACTCCGGCTGAACAGGTACATTGTAACAGGTAGCCTCAACCTCTTGCCCGGATTCAATGCAAACAACAGTGATGCGCTCTGGTTTATAGTGTTTGGTGGTTTCGAAAGCGTACATGGCCCGGAGATGCGACTCCGGTAACTGAATCAGCATGCCCCAGGCCTCGCCACCCTGCTTAGGTACTAATTTGGCAAAGCCGTGCAGATCCAACTCATAATTGTGTACCACCGCCATACGTGCAAGACCGGGACTAAACCCCAAGCTCCGTAACAGATCGGAATCCATATATAATCCGTAGAAAAAACCTTCGATACTTTGATTCATGATATGTTCCATATTGACGGATCGGTTGGGGTAAAAAATTTCCTGCACCGGACAATCCATAGCAGTTTTGAAAGGCGCTTCCAACCAACGGATAGAAGCAGCGTAATACAAGCGACCTGTTCACCGGCCTAATCTACATTTTACCCTTTCCCCGTTTGTGATACAAAACACATTTTTTTGAGCTCTTTTGTCCGATAGTATATGGATTAAAAATGATCAAATCTCCAAGTTAAGCACAAACACCGTATCCAGCGCAGCAACACATATCGCGAGGCGTTCCTCATGGCAAAAATGTTCCCGGACACTGACCATACCCGTGTAATTTTTGCCAGTCGGGCAGAAGAATCTTTTTACGACGCTTGTAGAAAAAGTTTAAACGACGCTTGGACAGTTTATTATTCCCGAACCTTATCCACCATAGACCGAAACAGTGGTTTAACAGACAATGAAATCGATTTTGTCTTATACCACCGAGCCTATGGCGTAGTGGTGATTGAAGTCAAAGGTGGGCGTATTCGTCATGGCAAAAATGGAAAATTTTATTCCATAAACCGTTATGACGAGAGTTTTGAAATTAAAGACCCGTTTCAACAAGCCTTGGTGTGGAAAAGCCGGTTCTGGCGGGTATTGCGTAATCGCAATATTAAATTACCGGTCAGTCATGCGGTAGCATTTCCATCCGTACACGAAAGCGAGTTTGTAGAGTCTGCTTCCATTGTTCCGGAGATCATTATCGGCAGACAAAAAATGGCCTCCTTGGCCGGCGCGTTGAAAAATATTGTGAATCAGGAACACCCGGAACAATACTTAAAGTTCGACGATGTTGCTGAGGATCTGCACGGCATTCTTTGGGGTAAAGATTTCACCAGTAAATTGTTTCTTAAAGACTACCTTAGCAGTCACGACTTGCGTGTGAAAGATATTGAAGTGATTCAAGAGACGCTGGTCCAGCCCATATCGGCCTCGAATCGTTTGGCCGTTGAAGGGGAAGCCGGCACGGGGAAAACACTAATTGCATTATTGTTGGCACGACAATTTCGCAGTCAGGGCAAGCGCGTGCTTATGCTCTCTTCTAATCCTCTATTAAACGAATATCTCAAAAGCGAAGCCGGCGCTGATGTCGAGGTCAGCACCTATATCGAACTGGGCGAACGATTTGGAGTTCACTTACTAAAAGCACCGTCAGACTATGAGGGTGAACGTGACGACTGGTCTCAATACGAAGCACCGGATCGTTTAATCAAGGCAATTTCCGCGTCCTCAACGCGCTATGATGTACTCATTTGCGATGAGGCTCAGGATGTACAACCGTTTTGGTGGGAAGCCTTAGAAGCAGTGCTAAAATCAGAAGACAGTCATTTTCTGGTGTTTTTTGACCGTAGCCAAGGGATTTTCGGTGCCGGTAGCGCAGATCGCGGCTTTGTCCCCGAACAGGTACTACCAATTTCACCCCCCTATTACCCCTTAGTGTACAACTACCGCACCACTCGGGAAATCGCCGGTTTTGCACGCAGTTTTCGTACCGGCACCCAAGTCATGCAAAGTCATTGCGGGCGTCTAGGCTATATTCCGGAGCTTGTCGTGTATGACGATGCCCAGGATTGTCGCGGTAAACTGGGACGCTTGTTTCGAAAATTGTTTCGGGAAGAGGAAGTTGCCACAGACGATGTCACCGTACTATCGGCACGGAATCCAAAAACGCCGGAATCGGTGCTTAAACCTACGGACCAAGTGGCTCGTTATGGATTTCGGTTGCTAAGTTCTGACCAGAGTAGTGAGAAAAAAGCCAACGATAAAAAAGGAGCCGCTAAGTCCACAGCAAAGATCAATTTATCCACTATCAGTGGTTTTAAGGGCCTTGAAACACCCATTGCCGTATTGCTCAATCTCAGTGAATACAATTTACCCTTGGATAATCCCATCATGTCCAGCTTGGTGTATGTCGCCTGCACCCGGGCCAAGCACATGTTGTATATCATGGTACAAAAAGACGACCCCAAACGCGCGGCCTTTGAAACCGCTATTAAGGCCATAAAGAACACTGGCAGCTTAGTGCTGGAAGGCTCTGACGCTAACTTCGAATTTGTCGGCAGCGTCAGTCATTATAATCCGGATCGGATTGGCTGGTTGACCGTAAACGACCCGGCGTTTGAAAAAAGCACCATTATGTTTTTTCCTCATGACGTCGCTGCGGCCGGGCTTAACGGTATTAAAAAGGGAGACAGCTTACGTTTTCGCCCCAGGGTGGAAGGCCATGCCACCATTGCAACAGACCTGAAACCTGTCGCAATGCAAACCCATTCGAGCGAAGCATCCGAACCGGAGACTCCAATCCAAGAGAACCCGGTTACAGACGCAGAATCCAGATCCAACCAACACAAATCCGAACCATTCGATATAGAAAAAGCTCAAGGATTATAGGGAAGTTGTTATAAGCAATTCCAAATAGGTCACACCCAAAGTCTGATACTTGCCCCAGCTCAAGCAAAATATCAAAAAATACAACTTCTTAACGGTCTTAATAGGATTAACTGGGGTTATGGTCTATAAATAATAAGTAATCTCTACTTAAGTTAGACGGTTTCAGTCACAACTTAGTTGGAGATATCTCATATTCCGGGATACAAGCTGTACGGACGCGAATAACAACCCGCCAACTCCGTGAGAGGTAAGCCATGACAGAAAAATCCAGCAGCAAACCTGATAAAACCGACAAACAGCGACGCAGTTTTCTCAAAGCCGCTGCCATAGGTGCTACCGCCATAACAGCAGCACCGTTTATCGGTAACGCCGAAGCGGCCAAAACCACCACCTGGAAAATTCAAACATCCTGGCCCGGCGGTATCGGTCTGGAAGTCTTTAAGAACTGGTGTAACAGTATCAAGGAAAAAACCGGTGGTGAATTGGCTTTTAAACCTTTCGGCGCCAAAGATGTGGTGGGTGAATTTCAGTTGTTCGACGCCGTTAAAAACGGCGTTTTGGATGCAATGAATCCCTTTACCCTATACTGGGCCGGACGTATGCCTGCCGCTGTATTCCTGAGTTCTTATCCCTTGGGGCTGCGCAATCCTCATGAATGGGATGTTTTCTATTACGGCTTGGGGGGCTTGGAGTTGGCCCAGGAAGCTTTTGGTAAAATGGGACTGCATTACGTAGGCCCGGTACATCATGGCCCCAACATTATTCACTCCAAAGTGCCCATCCGTTCTATTGACGATTTCAAGGGCAGGAAAATGCGTTTGCCCGGCGGTATGGTAGCGGAAGTCTTTCAGGCCGCAGGAGCCAAAACCACCTTGTTGCCCGGTTCAGAAATCTTCCCGGCGCTGGAGAAAGGCACCATTGATGTGGCCGACTATGTAGGCCCGGCGATCAATCATGCCCTGGGTTTTCATCAAGTCACCAAATACATATCCATGGGACCTCCCGGATTCATGTCTATTTACCAACCGGTGGATCTTATGGACCTCACCGTATCGCAAAAATCATGGAAAAAACTTTCCAAAGCCATGAAAAAATTCGTGGAAATGGAAGTACATGTGTATTCCGATATGCATCACGCCGCAATTCAGGCCGCAGACCAACAAGCATGGAAAAAATTTACCGAAGCCGGCACGGAAATCACCCGTCTTTCCGAAGATGACGTAGGGGCCTTCACTCAACTGGCAGTGCCCTTATGGTTCAAATGGGCCAACAAAGACAAATACGCGGCGAAGGCGTTTAAAATCCAACTGGATTATATGATGTCCGGATCTTTGGGTTACGCGGACAAAGCAATGATTAAAGGACATAAACTCAAACTATAGCAACGCGTAAACTACAAACACAATGCTGAGCCTTAATAATTACGGAAGCACCGCTCAAAAGGCGGTGCTTCCCGGCACGGCGGCTTCGAGATCAGCCACAGATGCCTGAAATAAATTTTGTATTACCTCATTGGTTATACTGGGCCGGGTTAGTGCTGTTTCCACTGACGGCAATGGTTTTGTTCCGAAAAGCCAAACCGTCAGACACAAATGTTACTCTCTCCTTACCTTTAGCCTACTTCCTGTTATTGACCGGTGGTTTCATCGGTGTTCACCGTTTATATCTGAAAAGTATTTTAACTTTAGTATTCGTCACTCTGTTCTGCAGCGTGCTGGCTGTGAATGTAGAGGTGCGTCAAGCGCGCAACGATCTTTCCTCCGCTCTCAATGATATTCAACTGGCGGAACTCAAATTACAACGGGCGGAAAAAGCCGTTCAAAAAGGACGCCGCAATGCCGAAGCGAAGCTAGCCCACGCTCAAGAACAACTGCAACAGGCGCAACCGCTTCTAAAACAAGCGCAAGAATCCAGTGATAACTGGAATCTGGTTGCCAACCTGCTCGGTGCAGCCATACTCTTGTTTCTAATCGTGGATGCATTCCTTTTACCGCTACTGGTAAAACAACGCCGTGAACAAGAAACCGCTCCCACGGAAGGTTTCCATTGCCCCGCCGTAGAATCCGAATACGACGATGCCCGCGAACCCAATGCTTTTTACCGCTTTACCTCCCGCCTCAATGGTTTGGCGGGGGAATTCGTCGCCTATTGGTCTGTTATCGCCGTATTTGTGTATTACTACGAAGTCATAGCCCGCTATGTGTTTAACTCACCCACCAATTGGGCCCATGAAAGCATGTTTCTCATGTTTGGCATGCAGTACCTTATTGCCGGTGGCTTTGTATTGCGCGAAGGCGGCCATGTCCGTGTCGACGTACTGTATAACTACATGAGTGTCCGCTGGAAAGCCATCTCCGACATTTTAACCTCCGTGTTTTTCTTTATTTTCATGTTTGCGCTGTTAGGCACCGGATGGATATTTTTCCACGATTCGTACAGTGTCAGCGAAGTGTCTTTTACCGAATGGGCGATTCAGTACTGGCCCATTAAATTCGCCCTGCCATTGGGTGCGGCATTGCTTATTTTGCAGGGACTGTCCCAGCTCATGAAAGATATCGCCATACTGATAAACCCACAGGCCGTTCAAGACGGCTCCCTGCGATCGGAGAGCTGATGGGCTGGGAAATCGACATCGCCTGGCTCACTCTGCTCATGTTCGGCAGCTTGCTGATCCTGCTCATGGCCGGTCTGCCTTTGGCCTTTGTCACCGGTGGCTTGGCCTGCGTTTTTCTTTTCCTGTTCGGCGATGCGGCCATGCTGAATATATTGCCTTCGCGCATCTTCCCCCTCATGACCAATTACCAGCTATCCGCCATACCGCTGTTTATTTTTATGGCCTCCATGCTGGAGCGAGCCGGAATCATCGAAGAACTGTACGATATGGTCTACAAAATATTGGGAGGCCTGCGCGGTGGCCTTGCCATCTCCACCATTATTGCCTCAACCTTGCTGGCGGCCATGTGCGGCGTGATCGGCGCTACGGAAGTTACCATGGGTATGATAGCGCTGCCCGCCATGATCCGGCGCCATTATCACCCCACCATCGCCTGTGGTTCCATTTTGGCCGGGGGCACTTTAGGTATTCTCATCCCTCCTTCCATTCTTGCGATTTTGTTTGCGGTTATAGCACAACAATCTGTGGGCGAGCTGTTCATCGGCGCTGTTGTTCCGGGGCTCATACTTTCGGGCTTATACATTTTGTATATTGCGGTTGTTACCTATTTCAAACCCGAAGCCGGTCCGGCACTGCCACTGGAGGAAAGAGTCAGCACGCGGGAAAAAATTCGACTTCTGAACAAGATGTTCGCACCGATTATTCTGGTGATCCTGGTTCTTGGCATTATTTTCGCCGGCATTGCTACGCCGGTGGAAGCTGCCGGGGTGGGAACCTTTGGCGCTATTGTAGTGGCATCCATGCACCGGCGCTTATCTTTGGAAAACGTTCGCTCCGCAGCCATGACCACCCTACGGGTAACCGGAATGGTGTTGTGGATCATATTCGGCGCCACCCTGTTTGTGGGTTTTTACGTTGTTAATGGTGGTCAGGAATTTGTCAATGCCTCCATCGCCGGTACCGGATTAGGGCCTTATGGCGTTTTGGTTTTGATGATGGTTATTTTGGTCATTTTGGGCATGTTTCTCGATTGGGTTGGTATACTTTTATTAGCGGTCCCTATTTTTATACCGTTGATGAAAACGTTTACTTTCGACGGCGTGTTTGGAATGCCCGGCGTTGCTCCCGAAGATCTGGCATTATGGTTTGGCGTGGTCTATATGGTCAATATGCAGATGTCATTTATCAGCCCGCCCTTTGGCTATGCCTTGTTTTATCTAAAGAGCGTGGCCCCACCTGAAGTGACCATGGGACAGATCTATCGCTCTTCGCTGCCGTTTTTGTGTTTGCAGGCGGTGGGTTTGGCCATTTGTATTATTTTTCCGGAAGTGGTTTTGTGGCTACCACGCCTGGTCTACGGATGAGAACGTGATCGGGTTTTGATTCTGCAAGGAGTCCTCCCTTATGGTCCAACGAATCACGGTCAGTAATTTGCAAGTTGCTCAGGTCTTACACGATCTAGTGATATCTGAGATCCTACCCGGTACCGACATCAGCAAGGAAACCTTTTGGCAGGCTCTGGAGCAATGCGTCATTCGCTTCGGCCCCAGAAACCGCGAACTTTTAGCATTCCGAGATCAATTGCAACAGAAAATAGACAACTGGCACCGCCAAAACGGTGGGCAAACTCACAATGCTATTGTCTATAAACAATTCCTTCTGGACATCGGCTATTTGTTGGCTGAAGGAGACGACTTTTCCATTAATACGGATCACGTAGATCGGGAAATCAGTTCTATTGCTGCACCGCAGTTGGTTGTACCCGTCACCAATGCCCGCTACGCCCTTAACGCCACCAATGCCCGCTGGGGCAGCCTCTACGACTCGCTTTACGGAAGCAATGTCATCCCGGAAGAAGGGGGTGCAGACCGGGGGGGAAAATACAACCCGATCCGAGGTGCCCGTGTTGTTGAATACACCCAACGGTTTTTGGATAACAGCGTGGCTTTGAGCCGTGGTTCACACGCCCAAGTATGTCAATACGCGATCCAGAATCGGGTATTAGTGGCAAAACTACAAGACGATACCAGCACCGGTCTGCGGGAACCGGAGAAATTGACAGGTTATCGTGGTGAACCCAATAATCCGGAATTAATTTTACTCTGTAATAACGACTTACACATAGAATTGCTGTTGGACCGCTCACACCCCATCGGTAAAACCCATCCGGCCGGTGTCAAAGATATAGTGTTAGAAGCCGCTGTAACCACCATACAAGATCTGGAAGACTCCGTAGCCGCGGTGGATGCAGAAGACAAAACCTTAGCATATAGAAACTGGCTGGGTTTAATGAAGGGAGATTTGATCGACACATTCAATAAGCAGGGAAAAAGCATCACTCGACACCTCAACCCGGATCGCACTTATCTGTCCCCGAAAGACCAAACCTTTACTTTGCCCGGTCGCAGCCTGTTGTTGCTGCGCAACGTGGGCCATCTCATGACCAATAACGCGGTACTGGATGCAGAGGGTGAGGAAATTCCGGAAGGCTTACTCGACGCCATGATGAGCGGTGTTATCGGTTTGCATGATATCAAAAACAAAGGAGCTTATAAAAACTCCAGAAGTGGGAGTATCTATATCGTCAAACCCAAAATGCACGGCGCAGATGAGGTGCGTTTTACCTGCGAGGTCTTTGACTTTGTCGAAGACATTTTCAAGCTTCCCCGCTATACCATTAAACTTGGGATTATGGACGAAGAACGTCGAACCTCTCTCAATCTCAAGGAATGTATTCGAGCCGCAAAAGATCGTGTGGTATTTATCAATACCGGATTCTTGGACCGCACCGGCGATGAAATCCATACCAGCATGTTTGCGGGTCCTATGATCGACAAGACCGCGATGAAAGACAGCACATGGATCAAAGCCTATGAAGACAGCAATGTAGACATTGGACTTCGCTGTGGTTTTGTAGGGAAAGCGGAAATCGGCAAGGGTATGTGGCCCATGCCTGACGAAATGAAAAATATGGTGGAACGCAAAGTCAGTCATCCCTTAGCCGGCGCCAACACGGCGTGGGTTCCTTCACCCACAGCTGCCGTATTGCATGCCTTACACTATCACCGGGTAAACGTACTAAAAAAACAACAGCAGCTATTACAACGGCAGCGCTGTAACCCGGATAACATGCTGGAAATCCCGTTATTGGATCAGGACCTTGCCGCTTTCCTGTCAGAGGATACGATACAGCATGAATTGGATAACAATTGCCAGGGAATATTAGGCTATGTGGTTCGTTGGATTAATCAGGGTGTGGGCTGCTCCAAAGTTCCGGATATCCGTAACGTGGGTCTGATGGAGGATCGCGCCACCCTGCGCATTTCCAGCCAGCACATCGCCAACTGGTTGCTACACGGAATATGTACTGAGCAGCACGTGATGGACACACTAAAACGCATGGCGCTAAAAGTTGATCAACAGAATGCCAAAGATTCCGATTACCGCAGTATGGCTCCGGATTTTGATAACAGCAGGGCATTCCAGGCCGCCTGTGATTTGATTTTTAAAGGTGTCGATCAACCCAATGGTTACACCGAACCCCTTTTGTACAAACACCGCTTGGCGCTTAAATCGGCAAAACCATAATTGTGAGCTAGAATTGGTATATAGGGTATATGTTTATGGAACTAGACCTCAACAAACAAGATACCGAAGTGCTGCAGGACGTTTTAACCAGCTATTTGTCCGATTTACGCATGGAAATTGCTGATACCGACCGTCAGGAATTTCGCGATGGCCTGAAATCGAAAAAAGCGGTGCTGATTAAAATTCTGGAAGAACTAAAGAAAAACTCTGCACACTGAGGTTCGTTCAAGCCCACTCCCTGAATAAACCAGGGAGCAGAAAATATTTGTATTATTTTTGCAGCATCTTCATTTTTCGACGCATACCTTCAGTATCACACAGAGTATGCAGCCAGCCTTGTTCCTTTTTATAAGAGATCAAACCACCACCATCAAAAAAGCAAAATGCCACTCTATCTTTAGCCAGTGGAAAGATTTGTTCCCGAACCTGTACGGGTTCCGGTAGATTTACCGTCAAATCGTCTACCGTGTATGAAACGACCCCTTGGGCAAATACATATCGCCCGGGACAGGCACGTATCGGTATCCAGTGATAATGGGAAAACAAAAAGTCAAAACTATTCATACAAGTAAAAATCTGAGACCGCGTTATCTCAACCTTACCCCCGTGAAACCGGGAAGAAATTTTTGATATGTTATGCTATAAAACTATTAGGCGCCAGTTAGTGCCGCACTATATCACAGCGGTTTCAGCCGTACCGCGAAATCCCGGAATTCACAGATAGAACAGGAAACAATGCCATGAGTTCTGAAAACCAAACAGTGGAAATCACCTCTGCCGCGGCGAAATTTTGCATAGGCGCAGTAGCCGGCGTTGCCGCCATCGCCATCCCCAGACTGATTTCATATGCCACGGATGCCAATCAGAGCTTTACCTACCTCCCTTTACATTATCTTGGAGCAGTTTTAAGTTTTGCTCTTTTTATAGGCGCTCTGGTTGTTATTTTTGAATACAAAACACCCAAACCACCCAAAGAAACTTTTTTTGCAGCCTTGGCCATTCCCGGTTTGTTGGCCGGTTCGTTTAATACGGCGGTAGAATCGCAGGAAGCCAATTCCATTTTTGCTCAAAACAAAGAGCTATCTACAGCCATTCGAGAAAACAATGAAATCGCCATACACACGGTGGACGATATGACCATCGTCCCCTTGGAAGAAGAACCCTCGCCCAACCCTGGAGTTTCTTTTCGATTCCAGCTCAATCCCATAGGAACCGCTCAAGCCAAGGACGAGAAATTTCCGTTACAAGAACGTGAAGATTTCCGAATATCCATCCAAAGAGAAAAACCGGCATTTGGCATTAGTATCGGCAGCTTTGCAGACAAGAACGCCGCCATAAATGAAGCAAAACGTCTAAAAAAGAACAATCCCTCTACAACGCTAATTAAAACCACACAAGGGTATGAGATCTTGTCCAGTCGAAAACTCTTGACTGAATCCGAAGCCGTCCTGGAAGCCGTGAAACTGGGGCGAAAGTTGAACGTGAAGCCCAAATTGATTACCGTAAAGCAATAAAGCGATACCACGCAAACACAATATACAACCGCAGACCGAGCCGGGGCCACCGTGTCCCGTCTTTGCGGTTGCGGTAAACTGAATCAACACCCCATTTTGGTTATATTTTAACCACATCGCCCTACGGCCCGTTACTTAACTCAATTGTTTTCATTGACCTGCGTGTTTTCCACCTTTAGAATTGTACCAGGCTACTTACTTTATTTGATAGCAATAACGAATTAACTATAAATGATAAAAATAATATTACCGCTGATACTGTACTTTTTCAGTGTCACGTGTAGCGCTGCCGAGTCTTTTCAAAGCAAAATCAACCTGGAAATGTATGCGATATCGGATAACTTTGGTAATCAAACACAGGCCCGTAGCATAGACGGAACCTACTACTCTTACGAAATTGATCCGGATTTTTATCCCATATCCGACGCGGGCCATTTAAGCCGAAGCTCCTACGTAAGATTCTATTATGAGCTCAGTAACTATGACCTTCCGCAAACAATGCAGGAGGGGGAAACAAAAGCACACAGTGTTTATTGGCGCTACGCAGACCCGGACAGCAATACGGGCTGGTCTCTATCGCGAAGCCAATTTAAAACCAATACAGGTAACGAGGGAGTCAGCCATTCTCTAGGATTCTTGCAATACTTGGGCGACGGTCTCAAGTCTATCAGCATGTCCTACAGTCGATCTGATTACGCTTACAACAAAGTTGGGGGCATTGATAATGATACTATGACCAGTTACGCTGTGACCTACTACTCGGTTCCTGACCTGACACAAAGTAACGTTGGCTTGAGAGTGGCGTATAATTCATCCCGAGAACTTGAAGATAACGGAATCACCTATACAAGTTATGCATTTAGCTTACAACCAAAACTGTACTTATCCGCCAAAACAAATGTGTCATTCCGTTACCTAAACATATACAGTGACTTTACAACAACACGGGGCTCACGTTATTCGCTGAACTTGGAAACCTTTCCAGTTTCCTCGCTATCGCTAAATTTCTATGGTTCGAGCTTTATTTCAAACTACGCCAACACGTATAACAAAACATCCTATGCGCTGAGCATTGGATATTGGTTTTAAAACCTCACAACAAACGGTATTGTTTTTTTAGCAAAACCAAGCCCCAAAAGATGGCACACACCATTAAAGCTATGCCTACAATAAAAGACAGCCTGGCAAGAGCTTGGTCGTATTGCAGTAAACCGGTCTCCGTGAGTAAATATTCCCAGTCATGAAAACCATAGGGCGCCGTATTCCCCGTATTGCCACCTAACAAGGGCATTTCCAGAATTCTGGCATCGTAAATATACGGTGCCATATCAACAAAATTCTCCCCGAACCACCACAGGGCCACCGCGGCACCGAAGGTATTCTCCCTGCGAAATAGAAATACATAGAAGCAAATGGCGGGCATCATTAACTGTCCCAAACTACCACCCAATGAAGAAATAAATTGTCCAAAGGGACGGAATAAAATATGCCCAAACTCATGGAAAGGAAGATTGATCAAGTGCAAAAACGACTCTGCAGCAGCATTGTTTACAATAGGAGAAAACATGAAACGCCAAGTGTAGACCGTAATCACCGTAAGCAAAATGGCTTGACCCAACAGTGTGTGTTTACCAGCCGGAGTGGGTACCTTTAGACAAACCTCCCGGACATAATCGGTAAGGGATTCAGACTTTGGCCTGGCACGTGGTTTTTTACCGTATTGTTTTGCTTGAACGTATTTTTCAAAGATGATGCCGCAATGAGGACATTCCTTATCCCCTATTACTCTATCTCGCTGACACTTCGGACATAACATAGTCCAGTAAGCTTAGCGCATTATCTTTACTATTCTAATTCAATCAGGAGAAACAAACAGTGCATCAATGATGGGGCATTCTGGGGTGGCATTTCCGGCACACTGAGACGCTATAGTGGACAAGGTTGTTTCCAGCTTTTTCAGATCGGTGATTTTCCGGCGCACACTTTCGACGTGTTGCATGGTAATAGTCTGGATATCTTTACAGGTGTAGATACCCCCATCCACTAAATCCAGCAGGGTGCGAATTTCCTCTATGGTAAAACCCAGCTCCCGACTGCGTCGAATAAACGTCAGGCGACGAAGATGGGAATCCGAATAGATACGGTACCCGCCATCGGTGCGAGCCGGCGCGGGTAACAAACCGATACGCTCGTAGTATCGTATGGTTTCGATTTTACAGTGCGTTTTTGTAGAGAGTTGGCCGATTTTCATAAGCTTTTGATTATATTCAGGTTTACAAATCTGAGTCTAAAAATGGATCAAAATCTTGAGTCTATAGTTACTACAGGCTCTACACTGTATTCTACGTATATAGCAGATGCAATCGACTGTTTCTAACTTATTCGAGATAATACATGCATAACAATGAGTTACAGACTACTTCTCAAGCAACTAGTGAAGTTGAAAAAAATAAAGCCGGCGCTACCGGAACCCTAATCGCCGGTTTGTTAGCCGGTATTACAGCCTCAGCCTGTTGTGCAGGCCCTTTGTTGTTATTGATGTTGGGCATAAGTGGCAGTTGGATTGGTAATTTGAGCGCTTTAGAACCCGCACGGCCCGTATTTATTGTAGCTGCCGTGATCCTGATTGGGCTGGCCTATCGCAAAGTGTACCGCCCGGCAAAGGCCTGCAATGCCACAGCCGTCTGCAGCACGGGAACCGGACAACGCTCACAACGAATACTGTTTTGGATTTTCTCCATAACCATCCTATTGTCAATCGCTTTTCCCTGGTATGGACCTTTGCTGTTTGACTGATAATTCCTGAATTCCATTTGTATATAAAGAGGATCAATCAATGAAAAATTTCTTAACTGCCGTAATGCTGTTTCTGGTAAGCGTGTCCACAACCTTAGCCGGAGAGATGAAGACGGTTACTCTAAACGTGGAAAAAATGACCTGCAATATGTGCCCCATCACAGTGAAAAAGGCATTAAAGAAAATCGACGGTGTCTCAGAAGTGGTCGCCAAATACGAAGGTGAGGGAAACGGTTGGGCCAAAGTTACCTTCGATCCGGAAAAAACCAATATCGAAGACCTGACCTTCGCCACCGAAGAAGCGGGTTACCCTTCCCAATTGAAACCATAGCCGGACCCGGTAAAAATCAATGTCGGATTGTTGTGCATCAAAAAAGCCTGTAGGCATCACTCCCAAGAAACACACATGCCCGGTTAATAATAAATGGTATAGTGAAGTGGCGTACACCACCATAGTGCACCACATTAAGACACCCTGGCTTGCACCCAAGAGACAACCTTACTATTTTTGCAGTGACCCTGATTGTCCGGTGGTTTATTTCGGCTTGGACAATTCCATCATCAACAAAGACCGGGTACGAACTGCTGTCGGAATTAAAGACACATCTGCACAGGCCTTGGTTTGTTACTGCTTCGGAGTTACACGACAGGAAGCCGCCGACCCATCCATCAAGTCCTATGTGCAGGAGCAAACCAAACAATCCAACTGCTCCTGCGCTATTTTTAATCCATCAGGCAAGTGTTGCTTGAAAGATTTTCCTAAGCCACAAAATCTAACCGTTAAAACAAAGACCACAAACTCAGGTTAAAAATCCTGTTCTTTGTTTTAATGGTACACCTTACATAAAGCATTAAAAAATGCCCCATGTTGAAACAACATGGGGCTTTTGATTTCCTGACACTAAGGTTTACTGGGTGGTGAAACTTCGGATGACACTCTCCGTCGTGTTACCGTTTCCATCGCTAACAGTCACTTTCCAGTAGTATGTGGTTGTCGACGCTAAACCGGACTCCGTATGCGCAATATTGGTATTGGCTTGTCCGCCACCACCACTGCCACCACCGCACGCAACCAAATTAAAGGAAGCCAGAACAATGACGGACAGAATGGTTTTCAACCACAATTGTCTGCGTGTGAATCCCACCGGGAAGAACAGCAGCAATCCGAAACCACCCAGTCCTGCGAGCAGAATCCCGTTGCTATTAGACGCTACATTTACGCTGGTACAAGCAGTGAAGTTTGCGTCGCTGCATATATGCAACTGGTAGCTTAAACTGTCTCCATCGGCATCGCTTGCCGGTTCCCATTCAAAAACGACGGAAGCTGGATCAATTCCGGTAGCACCATCGGCAGGAGAAACCAGTACCGGCGCAGTCGGTGCTTGTCCGCTAGCAGGAGGAGTTTGTGCAACAGCGAAACTTAATGCAATTTCACCGTTGGTAACACCATCGCGGTCATTGAGGCCACCGTCTTGTACCGTGAGTTTCACACAGTGATCCCCACTGGTCAAACCCGCTTGATAAGTCAAAGCCAGAGGACAGCTACCAAGCACATTGGCAGCCGAAGTCAGCACATTGTTGGCATCTTCGCTGAAACTACCCCAACTTCCTCCGGCATAAACACGAACCGCGGAATTGGCGGGTATGGCCACGGTCAGCGGAACAGCCACACTGACAGACGCACCGGCACTGGGTAGATTCCCAATTACCACATCGTAGATTCCGCCACTGGCAGTCCAGGTATCGCTACTGGCTGCACCGCCTAGGCCGTCACCAAAATCCGCAAAATTTTGAGTACTGATCAGCGGGGTGGAATTTCCTGTGACAAAAGCGGCGGAACCCAGACGCAATGCTAAGTTTGTTGCTGTCTCCATGGCATAAGCAAAATTCTGGGTGTGCATGAGATGAATATTACTCATCAACGTATCGCTTTCCATGTAATCTCGCACACCGTCCTGATCCAGGTCACCATAGCCATCTACATTGTCAACAATTCCATCGGAATCAGTATCTGCGACGGCGCTTAATACGGGAGGACTCGAAACCACCTGGATCAACCGCTGCACAGATTTATTGGTGATTCCACCGGCGCCGTCGTTAACAGTTACCATTAATTGAATCGGGTAAAATCCTGCAGCCAAACCCGACGGGTTAAAACTGAAAATGGCGGAGCTCGTACCGCCCACGACTGCGCCCGTGATACTCGTGTGACTGCCACTCCAGTCATAACTGATCGTATCGTTTGTATTTTGCGACACCACGTGGCCATGCATAGCTACCACGCCTGCCGTATTGACAACGGTACTGGTGGCTTTCCCACCTTGAATCAGAACGGTTTGGGTATAGGGAATGGTTCCGCCTAAAGTAAAACCCACCCCCTTCACCAAAATTGAAGTGCTTCGTGCGGTTTCACTTATCATCGTATTGCCGCTATCAATATTCAGTACGATATGGCGATTACTGCCGGCACTACCGAATGCTGTTTGGTACGACAACATCGAAGACACATTAGGTGGAGTAATGTTAAGTGTCGTTGTATTAAACATGGGACTCAGACCCGCGCCTGCTGACTTGGCGGTTAAGTTCGCCGTTAAAACCTCCACATCAGCGGCATAGTCAGCATCTATTCGAAAACTTACGGGGGCACCATCAAGAACTACATTTGATGCGGTGGGATTGGTGGTATTGTATGCCTCTGTCCACAAACTCACGGTTGTGTTCATAGCCAACAACCCTACGGCTTCCCGGGTTTGAATTAGTACAATGGACATGACAGTAACAATGCTGAGCAAAATCAAGCTCAATTCTTTCACGGTGCGATCTAATAGCATAGTTAGCCTCTGGGTTTTTGTAGGAATTCTGTTCTTATTAACCGTCGGAAACTATTCGCTTAAGCTATTGAATATTTTGACTATCCTTTGTGCAACCGTTTACTCCTGTACCTGTCCTGTGCTGAAAATGCGCAACCCAAGTGAATGTTTCACCCTACCCTTATCGTCCTTTACTTTAAATCCTGAACGATAAACCTCTGAAAAGTTTTTCATTGCTTTTATTGGAATACAGGTTTTGCTTGGTGTCGTACAGACCAAATCCAATGCCCGGTCCGGATGAGCTTTAATGTAGGCTTCCGCATCCGAATAAGAGGAAAATTCGCTTCTTTTTATCAACCTTTTGTATTTTTCGCCCGATTGCCCGGTATGCCACTCGTACTGATACACCCAACTGGATTCCGGTGAGACCTGTTTCGCTGAAAAATAGAACAAACGGGCCAACATGGTTTTATAGTAATTCGGTTTGATCCCCAAAACCGGTGTGGAACTTCCGTCTGATCCTACTTGATAGTACCACTCAAAAAATTCCCGGGTTTCCCGACCCGCCCAAGCGACTATCGCCGGAAACTTCGTGGGTTGATTGATATAAAACATTAGACTGCTGTCCACGATCACATAACGGCTCCCCATTGTACGGAGCAGTTTTTCCCCCTGTTGTGGATCGACAGCCAATAAAAATCCCGCGACTTTACCTGCGCCACTTTGGGTCGGATTTGCGTTTGGCACACGTCGGCCTATGCGGGTTATCCAATATCCATAATCCCACCAAGCCAGTACGCCATAGGCAGCTTCGTGTTTTGAAGCGTGCGCCAATTTAACCGGATCTGTATAGACGGTATTATCCCCAAATGGTTCGGGTGTGTTATTCCGTAACCAGTTCAATGCAGTAACCCATGTTTGTGTCGGTACAGCCATGGTTCGCGTCATGGCAAGTGCCGACTGTAGCGGTGGCAGAAACGCGATACCCACGACGATAAACACAGCCATGAGTCGATACATCTGCACATTCATACCCCGTTCCGTTTCGCTTACTTGTTGACGCAAACCGGAAAACCCCAGTGCCAGAATCTGCAAACACACGATTGCCCCTAAAATAGACAAGTTAACCGCCAGATAGTATCCAAATCGATTTTGTCCCAATGCGACAATCGACATGGCAAAGCACCATATCAGCAGCAAACTTCTATCGGCACGGTATTCCTTCCACATACTCAACAATACGATGCCAAAGCCCGCTAACCCCAAAAAAAACAGCCACCCGAACCCGTCTATGACCGGCCACAAGGACCATTGTCCGGACATGGTTAACAGTGGTGTACTCTCGGCGACCGTGTTACCGATACCCTGACCACTGAAACGCCCCATATCGGTAAGGACGGAGTGCCAAAGCCCCGGATAAAGCCATTTAAACAAGCTCAGCGCGACGATAACCTGAAAGCTAATCAAACCATAAAACACCCACCGCCGACTGTTAGTTTTGCTTGCAAACCGTGCGTTCAGCTGCATAAGCCATGGTAAACAAACCATAAGGATAAGGGCGGTTAAATGAATGTTTCGTCGGGGCAAAAACTCCCAAAATGGCAGTAGCAGCAGCAAAGCCACCACAGCACATGGGCCGACTATTGAGATCAGATCCAATTGGTATTTTGGTTTCTCAAACCCTACACAAGCCTGCACACACACCCATACGGAAATTACGGCGACTATCAATGATGCACCGCTCCAGCTCAAACAATAGGCCCCCAAAGCAATACCAGCAGCCAGACTGAATCGGCGGGTCTTCGCAACAGCTTCGGTACTTGTGCTTGCCAGGAACAACAATGCCATGGTGATACAACTGAACAACACTTCCGCAGCATGGTGGTCCACAAATCCCAGCGTGGTTCTTAACAAATACGGTCCCGATTGCACGGCCAACAGAGCAGCCGCCAATAGGGCAATCTGCCGGTTGAACAAAGTCTTTGTTGCCAGATACAGTGGGACAATGACCAAGGAGCCCATGACAGGTGGCGCAAAAGCCGCCGTGGTTTCCAGCACCCCAACATCCGCAGACGCGCCCAACAACACAGCGATACTGACCACCAACCAGTCGAATAGAGGGGCGACTCCAACCGTCTGCCCTCCAGGAAAGAACGCATAGGGATCATGTACTAAAATCGAAGGAAAGTTTGCCAACAGAAAATCCATGCGACGCATGTGGTACCAGGAGTCGGCTCCCACAAACAACACACCGCTATCCGTAAAGACTTGCGAATAGGGTTGCCATATCTTGAGTGCGCATGACAACAAGAATAACAACAGCAATACACTCCAATCCAACCAAACGTTTTTACTTTTCATTCGATCCGCGTAGTGAGTCTGTGGTACACCCAAGCAAGTGTAGCAGTTCTGATAGAACCCGCTGTATTTCCCGGTTTGGAGGTACTAAAGTTGCATTAGCTGATTCAACTTAAAGCAAAGACACTTACATTTTGAGCAGATCCAGCTGGGATACCCATGCCAAATTTGAAAAAAACGGTAAAACCCGCGATAACGATTGTGGTGCTTGGCGATCTTGGCCGCAGCCCCCGTATGCAGTTACACGCTTTGGCTTTGGCAGACCTGGCCAAGGTCTGTTTAATCGGTGAAGCCGGACACGCGCCTTATCCGCAGGTGGAGATTCATTCCGATATACAACAGTACCTCATCCGTCCTTTGGACCGGTATCTCACAATGAAACGAACCGGCTTAAGATCCGCCCTGCAATTGATTTGGCAAAGTATCGCTTTGCTGATTGCCCTTCTACGCAGTCCAAAAGCGGATGTGATACTGATGCAATGTCCACCATCCCTACCCGCATTCAGCATATGCCGCGCCGTAGCCAAGTTGAAATCCTCCCGACTGGTGTTAGATTGGCACAATTACAGTTTCAGCATACTGGCACAGCGTCTTGGCGAGGATCATTGGATAGTTAAGTTAGTCAAATATTATGAAAAACGTATGGGACCCAAGGCACATACCAATCTTTGTGTGAGTGTTTGTATGAAACAGGAATTACAACAACGGTGGGGCTTGCCCCAGGTCCAAGTGTTTCATGACCGCCCCGGTCCTATGTTTTTTCCACTCTCCCCTACCCAACTGGCTCAAACTCGTGCACTGTATCCGAAATATTTTAAAAACAGTTTCAATATTATCTGCCCCAGCAGTTGGAGCAGCGATGATGACTTTGAATTACTATTACAGGCCCTTCCCTTATTGGAACAAATAGCCGAGCAGTCTTGTTTGAATTTCAGTTTCCTGCTCACGGGTGACGGTCCAACAAAAGCACATTGGAGCCCTATACTTACCGGGCTTAATCTAAACCACATACAAGTATTTACCCCTTGGTTGGATGCTGCGGACTACCCTAAATTGGTAGGATGCGCTCATCTGGGTCTAAGTCTGCATCGTTCCACTTCCAAAGTGGATCTGCCGATGAAAATTGTTGATATGCAGGGCGCCGGGCTGGTCGTGTGTGCGCTGGACTACGGCCCTTGCCTGCAGGAACAAATTCAGGATGGAATAAACGGCTTTCTGTTTACAACGCCGGGCCAATTGGCACAAAAACTTCTGCAACTGGCGACTCCCCAATCCGTTGAGCTGCTACAGACTATGCAAGAAAGAGTGATTGCCCGTACTACCGTAACCTGGGAGCAACAGTGGCAACAATTACTGCCCCAGCTTTATCACGCCGGCGACAATGCGGTACAGGCACGTCTATGACTTCCTCGACCGCTGCTAAACCTTTAAACATCGCCTTTATGCATCCGGATCTCGGTATCGGCGGAGCAGAACGGCTGATTGTGGACGCAGCGATCTGCTTGCAACAGGCGGGGCACAAGGTGTGTATTTATACGGCACAGCATGACGCCCATCGTAGTTTTTCCGAAACACGCGACGGATCATTGGACATCCGCATAATCGGGAGTTTTTTACCCATCAGTCTATGGCAACGTCTACGGGCACCCTGTGCCATTGTCCGCATGCTCTACATAGCATGGGCAATATCCCGTCTACCGGAGCCGCCGGACATTGTAATTTGCGACTTGACAGCGCATCCTTTGCCCTTATTGCGTCGATTGTGTAACAGCAAGATTTTATTTTACTGCCATTTTCCCGATAAACTATTGACCCCGGCGCGAACCCCCCTCTACCAATGTTACCGTCACCCCATTGATACCCTGGAAGCCAAAGGACTACGAGCCGCCCATAAAGTGGTGGCAAACAGCCGGTTCACCGCAACAACCGTACAAGAGTACTTTCCCGGCTTGAAAACCCCGGAGGTTCTGTATCCAGGTATAAAACTGGAACCCTATCTCTCCATTGAACCTGTGAACGCGGATCACACTCAAGGATTAATATTTTTGTCAATCAATCGGTACGATCCTAAAAAAAACCTTCCATTGGCGGTAAAAGCAATGGCTCAACTGAGAGAAATATTGCCTTCGAAAACATTCTCCACCGTGCGCTTGATTTTGGCCGGTAGTTGCGACCCGCGCTTAAGCGAACAACAACAAACCCTGAAGCATCTGCAACAACTGGTGCTTAGTCTAAAACTGACAGACCACATACATCTACTGCAACCCTGTAGCGAAGCGGAAAAATTGCAGCTACTGCAACAGTGCTTAGCCGTCATCTATACACCAATAAACGAACACTTCGGTATTGTACCGCTGGAGGCAATGGCTTCGGCTCGACCCGTGATAGCGGTCAATAGTGGCGGTCCTTTGGAAACCATTGTGGAGCAACAAACAGGGCACTTATGCCCACCCGACCCGCAAGTTTTTGCCTCCGTTATGGCTCAGTATGTGATGAATCCGCACCAGGCACATAAAGAAGGAATGGCCGGGAGACAACGCGTGCAAAACTTTTTCAGCCTCAAGAAATTTGGCGTACACCTGAACGCCATGTTGCAGAAACTTGTACAAAGCTAGAATGACTCCCTCCCGAACTTCCACAAACCAATCAAAGCTGGTTATAGCAGTTCTTACATGCTCGCGCCCGGTATTACTCAAAGCTGCGTTGGACTCTTTGAGCAAACTTGTTCCGCCGAAAGAAATTCAAATGGAACTTTTGCTGGTTGACAACGCTGAAGAAACACCGGCAATCGACATTTTTACAGAATGTCGACCACACCTACCGTTCCCCGCCAAATATGTATTGGAACCCCAGCGCGGATTGTCTTACGCACGCAATCGTGCGATTTCGCATTGTTTGCAGACCAATGCCCAATGGCTGATATTCCTGGATGACGATGAAACGGTACAACCGGATTGGATATTACAGCTAATGCAGATTCAACAGCGTCATAAAGCTTTTCTGATTACAGGTAAAATCAACAAGCTTTTTCCCCAAGATGCTCCGGCCTGGTCCTATGCGGCTCTTGAAACTACAGACTATCAAAATGGTGATGAATGCTATGAATTGGATACCGGAAACTCAATGATTCACGCCGATGTATTCCGTCAGTTGCTGTTTGACCCACAATTTGCCCTCAGCGGGGGCGAGGACAGTGACTACTCTGCTCAAGCCAAAAAGTTGGGATTTCGTATTGTGTATGCACAACATGCTGTGGTGAATGAGGATGTCCAACCATACAAGTTGACCTTAAGTTGGAATCTTAAACGGAGCTTCCGCGGAGGCTGCGCCCGAGCCGGAATTGACAAAAAACTATACGGGGTAAGCATAGTACCGCGAAAAATCGTCCGCGGTTGCCTGACGCTTTTGAAAGCGATTTTCCGAATAGCAATCGCCCGCTCCCGCACTGAGCGTGTTCTGGCGCTGATGAGCGCTATGCAGGGCCTGGGGCTGTGTTTGGGGTCTCTTGGAGTTAGCTTTTCGGAATACTCGCCTCAAAATTATCAGGCACAATAAACACATCATAATTTCCATTCGGTACCACCACGACCCCTTGGTATGCGGTTCGCGGTACATCCGACCAAAAATCCCACATCAGCCCAAATTGTTTGGCAATACGCTTGAACTCATCGGCATTGCGATACACCAGTTTTTGATCTGCGGCGGCATCCTTTATACAGCCTGCCGGGTCTTTCACCCGGTCAGCATTGGAAACAGCCTGCTGAAACTCAGTGTCGTATTTATCTTTAAGTAGATAGCTCAGGTCCATGGCCTTGAAATCCACGGCTTTGGGGTTGAGACGAATATTGCGTAGAAATTTGTTAAAATACTGGCCACCACTGACACCCTTTTTCCCAAAGGTATAGGTTCGAGACACCTCGGGACGTATTGCCACTCGGCCCTGTCGTTGTTTGGGCTTTCGCATCCATTCATCCCAAAAACCGTCCGGCCACGACTCCCCCAGTTCCCGCCATAGTGCATCGGTCATCAGCCAACCCAAGCCAGGAAAAAAGTCAGAACGATACAGGCGCTTAGGGTCTCGCGCGTAGGCTCCATAGCCAAAATCATTCCAGGCGGATATGGTCCAAATGCTTGGGTCTTGCTCCAGTAGCGGCAGACAGGCTCTGAAATAGTCATAAAAATCCGATGCTATTTCCAGATCGTCTTCCAATACAATCACGTTCCGGTAGCCGGCGCCAAATACACGCCCTAAAGCCCATTTATAGTGTAATGCGATGTGAAAATATCCAGGCCTGACGTGACGAGATAAGGTGTATTGTTTCCTGCCCATGTGCTGTAAATGATACACATTGGGGGACCAGGATTGAATGACTTTGCTGACCCCTTTATGCGTGCCATCCTGAGATACAAATACAGGTAGTGCATGATCTGCCATATGGGAAAAAATACTGTTCAAACTCCGCTGTAAATAAGCAGGCCGATTGCAAGCAAAGACAAGGACGGCTGTGCGGGACCAGTCATTAGGCATAATTATTCCAACGTATCAGGATCTTACCGAGTATTCTCTTATTACTGTCAGGCATAATGTTTGCAGTGATTACCAAAAGAATCCACCAATTGGGCCGATACAGATCGGGAAACCTCTGATTTCTCTGGTCACCGAGGTTAATAAAACGTGGTCATAATAAGAGAAACCGACTTTTGACAAAATTTGCCTCCAATCCCATTCAACGCACCATTGCTATAGCGGCAGGAGGCACGGCAGGTCACATCAACACGGGAATAGCCATAGCCCAACAATACCGTAACGAAGTTCCTACAGCGTCCATAGTCTTCGTCACTGAACCCGGTCAATTACCCGAGCATATTTTGCAACGGGAAAACTGGCAAAGCGTCAATCTGCCCAGTGCACCATGGATGCGTACCGGATTGAAGGGCAAATTTCGTGCCGTGTGGTCTATTCTAAAAGGATTCGTATTAGCAAAACGATTGCTTAAATCCTTACAACCCGATGTAGTTATTGGCTGTGGCGGCTACAGCTCGGTTGCCTTGATACTTGCCGCATATTCCATGCGTATTACCTGCGTATTGCACGAAGCCAATGCTATTCCCGGGCGAGCAAATCGCTTATTGGCTCGATTCAGCAAACGAATATATCTGGGTTGGCCCGAGGCGCAAGAACAACTGGAACAAAATACAGTCGTCACCGGTATCCCCTTGCGTCTGGAGTTCTTAAACTTCGTCCCACAGTGCAATACGCTTAAGCAATCCAGAAATTTGCTCATTGTCGGCGGCTCGTTGGGTTCATCATTCCTGAACCGACACGGCCCGGATCTGGCAGCTCATCTGACCCGGCAAGGTGTGAAACTGCGAGTCAAACATCAGACCGGCCAACTGGAGAACCAGGCGATTCAAAGAGCGTATTTGGCCCTTGGAATCGACGCGGAGATCACCGAATTTATTGATGACATCACCGCAGCTTACTACGAAGCGGATTTCGTCATTTGTTGTGCAGGTGCCATTACTTTAGCCGAATTGGCGGCAACCGGTGTACCGTGTTTGATTGTCCCATTGAAGGAGGCTTCTGACGATCACCAAACAGCAAATGTTGCGGCCTATTTTGAAGCGCTCAAGCAAAGAATCTCTCAGCATGCACTGACTAACCCGGTATCACTGCATTGGACCAGTGAACAACATTGGCAGGCCGAACCGTTGGCCCAACAAATTGCCGATTTACTCCGCGATACAAGTGCACGAATGGAACATATCAAACTCATTCATGAAATTCACCGCCCTGACGCTGCCAAGAACCTGGTGACAGATTGTGAGCAGTTGTTAAATCGCGCCTGATATTATGCTTAGCACCATTATACAAGCATTGTCTTTGCTTGATCGAAAGCTGAAAAAGAGCTGGTTAACACTCATTCCACTGGCCGTAACTGCAGCAGTATTGGAAGTCATTGCCGTTATCAGCGTTTTTTATTTGATACGTACGATTACACTACCGGACCAAAGCCAAATCACTTTGCCCTTTGATTTCTTCCCATCAACAGACCGACAAAGTGGATCGATTGTCGTTACCTTGTGTATCCTGATTGGAGTAATATACCTCGTCAAAAACAGTTTGCGGCTCTATGAAAGCTTTCTACGCGAACGCTGTACACAGCAATCAGCACTGACTATGGCCAGTCAACTGTTGGCGCATTACCTCAATGGGCCTTACAGTCTTCATTACACCCGTAATTCTTCTGAATTAATACGCAATATTCAAAACTCGACGAATGCCATCAGTCGAAATGTATTAGCGTCTGCCACAGCGATGTGTACTGAAATCCTGGTTTGCATGGGGGTACTTGCGGTACTGCTGTATTCTGAACCGATGGTAACCCTCCTGGCAGGTGTCAGCATTGCTGCGATGATGGGTATCATTCTGATTATGACGCAAAAATACCACAGTCTCTGGGGAAAACAAACCCATGAGTATGGTAAAACACTGCTGCAAACCTTAAGGCAAAGCCTGCGTGGGATAAAAGAAATAAAAATACTAAAAAGGGAAGAATTTTTCATTCAACGTTACATAAAACAGCAATCACAATTGGATAGAGTGACCACGCGCAGAGGCGTACTGTCGGTCTTACCCAGATTAACCGTTGAAACCGTCTTTATCCTTGGCGTCATGACTATCATAATTTCACATGAATTGTGGTTTTCCAACAGATACGAACTCATACCCCTCCTGGGTTTGTTTACTTATGCCGGATTTCGTTTGCTCCCCTCTTTTCACATAATTGTATACCATTGGAACAACATTAAATTTGGGTCTGCCGCATTGGAAAACATACAACCGGACTGGGACCAACTCCAACAATCCACAGGTTCAAAGCTGCCGATAAACCAACATCGCATTGAATTGTCTCAGGGACTGGAGTTTCAGCACGTGTGCTTCTCCTACCCCGAGGGCAATCGCCAGGCTCTACGAGACATTAATGTGAGCATCAAGAAAGGAGAAACCATAGGCATCGTCGGACCCACCGGGGCTGGAAAAAGTACATTTATAGATCTCCTGTTGGGCCTGGTTAACCCGAGCAGCGGCCAGATCTGTATTGACGGAAAGCCCTTAAACCCGGAGTTGTGGCAAAAACTCATCGGCTATGTACCGCAATCGGTTTATCTCCTGGACGAATCTATCGCCCGTAACGTGGCTCTGGGTGAAAAACAAATCGATGAACTAAAACTGCACCGCGCTTTGGAATCCGCACAACTTCTTGAGTTCATATCTCAATTACCACAAGGGGTTGATACGCCGGTTGGGGAACAGGGTATACGTCTTTCCGGTGGACAACGTCAACGCATAGCCATTGCCCGAGCGCTATACCATGATCCGCAGATATTGATTTTTGATGAGGCCACGGCTTCGTTGGATTATAAAACCGAACAATCTCTCATTGATGCCGTGGATGCCTTGCATGGCGAAAAAACAATTATCATGGTAGCCCATCGCCTGCGAACCGTACGTCATACCGACCGTGTACTGTTTTTCAGCGAAGGGAAGTTACGGGACGCCGGTGGGTTTGAAGAATTGAATCAGCGCAACGAACAGTTTCGACGCATTGCTGAGTTGGAATAATATATGAGTATCCAAAGTATTCAGATTTACGGTGAACGGTGTTCCGGTACCAATTACTTGGAACATTTGCTTCAAAAAAACTACCCAACAACGCCTGTGCAATGGGATTTTGGATGGAAGCACTTTTTTACAGATAAAGATCTGACGAACTCCGACCATTGCCTTTTTATAGTGATATACCGAGGTCCTTTTGACTGGCTGCGGAGTTTACACCGTCAACCGTGGCACACTACGCCGGCGCTGCGCCAAGCGAACTTCTCTGCATTTATTCGGGCCCAATGGCACTGCATCTGGGACGAACACTGGGAAAACTTACCGTCGAATGCAGTATACGGCTCGGAGATGATGTTTGAAAGAGACCCCAAGACAGGTGAACGATTTGACAATGTTATACAAATGCGAACCGCCAAAATCCATTATTGGCAAGCCTTGCAAGAAACTGTTAAAAACATAGTTTATGTGCGATATGAAGATTTGAAAGACAACCCTAAGGCTATTCTAAACAAGATAGCGCATCAATTCGGAATTAAAACCACGTGGTTTTTCCACAACGAATTCGGCTATAAAGGAGAAAAAGGATTTCGAATGTTGTACCGTCCCAGAGTCTATACCCCAATCACCCCAAAGGATGTTAACTATATTGAGCAGGAACTGGATTGGAGCCTTGAAAACAGTATCGGTTACGAAATAGACTCACTGTCTGGTGCAGTTTCAACCTCCTCTATGGGGTTTACTCCCGGAATGCGGTCCACCAGCTAAACGTTTACGTCGGGCTCTATGCTCTGCGCTGTATCTGTAGGTGCCGTGTTTATTGCCATCGGTTTATTCTCCTCGCGCAGACATTGTTGTACGGCCGCTCGCATACCACACATAAAAGAATCAGCGCTGAAATGTCCGCCGCGTTCCAATGCCTGCTGATTCAACATCCGTTGACTGGCATCATCCGATAAAACGGCGTCTATTTTTACCACGGCCTGCGCTGGATCATCGTAAAGTAAACGCTCGTCACCTGCCAATATTTCCACAGGTCCACCACTATTATGGGCAAAGGTAATACATCCTGCTCTCTGCATTTCAGCCACCGCCATACCAAAATGCTCCCCTCGCATAGCATGGATTCCATAACGCTGTGTTGCCACAAGTTGAACCAGTTCTTGACGTGTCAATCCTTCGTGTAAACGAATCCAACTGGTGTGTTTGTGGACCAAGCCACGTATGGAGTCCGCGTATTTACCAGGACCTGCCGTTCCCACAACATGCAGTTTAATATCCCAACCCTTATCGCGGACTTGCTCAACTGTTGTAATAATCTCCACTAACGCCTTTTCCGGGGATATGCGACTAATACACACAAAGCCGTTTTGTCTTTGATCCCAAGGAATATGAGGAAAATTGCCATGGACCGGTGGATACAGAGTTTGCACTGTGCTCTTATACAGCGACTGAAACATACGGCCAATATAATCCGAATTGCATAAGGTGAGATTTCCCCTAACCCGTTCAGTACGGCGGCCCTCTACCCATCGACAGAGCATTCGGTAGGCCGACATTACTCCCCAAATCTGATGATACCAGCGCAACTCCAGATCAGGCCTAGGTAATTGAGCCGCGGGAAAATGTATATATTGAATCCCGCGTGAGCCAAAGTCCACTTCATTCGCAGTGCTTATCACTAAATGGTATCCGTGTTTTTTCTGCAAGCGACGGCTATAACGTGCCATGGCGCTCAATCCCAACAGTGCATGATTGCCTGGAATGCGCCCTATCCAACGCCGGGTGCTGACAGGTAACTGGTACACCGAAACGTGGTTTTCATCAACATGGGTACCGAAAAAGCGATTCACGGAATCCCAGTCCGGAACCTGCCAAAGCAACACCCCCACATCATAACGTTCCACCAGCGCTTGTAGCGTCCAGACAGCCACCCCGTTGCCACCTCCGTGTGGATTCAAGTCGTAGTGCAGTAACAAAATCTTTGGTTTTAGCATGTCTCGAATCTAAAGCACATAAAAGTGGTACTTTTTATGCAAAACCCGGTCCTGGATTAAAGCAAAATCCGCCAGATCAAAAGAGGAACCCGGATTGAGATTATTCCCTGAAAAATCTCCCCTAAACGTAGAGGAAACTCCGTTGGCGATAGGAATGCCGGTAAAGTGGCGTAACAAGCTGGAACAACAGTATTTTGTCCGTTCAATTGACAGCCTGATACAATGCCTATCGGCGGAACAACGTCGTCATCATCGCTTGATCGTCTTGCTGGCGGACACCGACGCTCAGACACGAGACCGGGTTTTCACCCGGTTGTCACAGCATTTTTGCAAAGCGATGGAAGAGGGTTTTCTCCAAATTGCCAATCCTCCCACAATAGCAAAGCCTGAAAACGCCCCTACTCAGAATAAGCTTGAGTACGGAAACTGGAAATCGAAACTCGCCACGGACACCGCGCACCTGATGCAATCTGTTCACCATCACTATGGCCATTGGAAGTATTACCTTCACCTTGAAGACGATATCGTCGTCAATTCCAACACATTCAGTATTCAAAACCTGAACCGTGCCCGAGCCAAAGTGGCACAAAAACATCCCCACTGGATCGCGTTAAAGTTCGAGAAACGTCGCTTCTGGTCCCCCGGCCCTACCTACCTTATGGGAGGGTTTCATGGCCTGCTGTTTCAAATGCAGCATCTATTGCCATTTATCCAATTCGTCTATCGGCACCACAACCACACACCCATAGACTGGTTGCTGGGAGACTACCTACTACTGCAGTGCAACAAACTACACTATGTAAATAGTCCAATGTTTACAAATATTGGTAAATATTCCACCAAAACGAATAGTGCATAAGTGGACTTTGCTTATCGTTGCGTATTAATCCAAGTAACTACAACAATAGTCGGTAATCGTGTGGATTTTCAATTTAAAACCGGAGCTGGCCGGAACCTCAAAGGATTCGCCGGAAGATATCTTTTTCCAGCTCTCTCCGGCTAATTGAATTTCTAAATCCCCTGAGAGTATTTCCATAATTTCTTTTGCGTCGGTATTAAACTCATAGTCCCCGGGCAACATAATTCCCAGTGTTTTCCTGGTGCCATCGGAAAAATGCACTGTCCGACTGGTAACATTCCCGCCAAAGTAGATATTGGCTTCTTTAGTAATTGACACATTAGTAAATTGCGCCACGGTGGACCTCTCCCATGATTTAAAAGTCACTATATATCACACAATACGCACAAAAAATAGCCATTGCAGCAAAGGCTCGCTTCCGCTTGCTCCCAGCGGCTGCGTATTTGTTAGCCAATATAGTGTGTAAATATTTTTCACTATGATACATTTCCTATTCCCGGAAATGCTGAAATGGCACAGTGTTATTGCATAATTTCACAATTCCTAGTATCTTTAAAACAAATCCAGCCCCGCATTTACTGATCTAAAGTGTTTAGACTATCCACTTACTACCCACTTAACATACTATTTTTCACCATGATACAGCCATGATATTACACACGACAAAGTTAGTTTCACTGGGAATTTTCGCTTTCCTTATAACTGCGTGCCAGGGAAAAAACCATGACGACTCGGCTGGCTCAGGCCCGGCTAACAGCGTCTTATCCGTAACGATTACTAACCAAGATCACAATCATTTACTCCCGTCCAGTGACTCTTTGTCTTCAATAATCAATTACGACGGGGCGAATGAACTGTTCTACAGTTGGACCGTAACCACTGAAAACAGCACTAATGTCTCGTTCAGCGATTCCAATCTGGCTGCCACGAATGCGACATTCGCCACTACCGGAGTATATGGGATAAGGCTATCCGTGAGCGATGGAACATTAACTGACTTTGATGAAATAGAAGTGATCGTGACCCACGTCGGAGCCAGTGGACTAAGTTCTCGACCTGGTAACACTGCTTGTATAGCGCCGGACAATGCACCCCCAACCGGTGGTTCCGTAGAACTGAGTCACGCATTTCCCAATTTGCCGGCGCTGGGTTCAGGCGAAACCCCCATCGCAATGAAACAACCGCCCAATGACGCTACAATTTGGTTTCTAGTAACCCAGCAAGGATCCGTTTTTACCTTTGCCAATGATCCTAACACATCCACTTTAACTGAAGCTTTAAAAATACCAAACACGAGACTGGATTATGTTGGGAACTCTGAACTGGGTCTCTTAGGAATAGCCATTCATCCTGATTTTGCGAACAACAATTATATCTACTTGTCTTTTACCTCAGAAGCAGCCGGTCGACAGTCCACTATTTCGCGTTGGAATTACAATCCTGCTACCGGACTGATTGACCCCAATTCCGAATACACAATACTTGAAGTGGCCCAACCGGTCGACAACCACAATGGCGGAAATATCGCATTCAGTCCAAGCGATGGATATTTGTATATTGGTTTTGGTGATGGCGGTGCATCGGGCGACCAGTACTTAAACGGTCAGGATACTACCAGTTTGCTGGGAGCCGTATTAAGAATAGACGTGGATAACAGCAGTAATGGCGCAAGGTATGCCATCCCCCCGGATAACCCCTTCAGTGGTCCTCCTTCGTGTCGAGGCACTAACGGCTCCTGCCCGGACGATCCTAAGTTAAGCGACGCATCACCTCCCGGACAGTGTCGGGACCTTCAAGACAATACGATAAACTGCCCGGAAATATTTGCCTATGGATTGCGTAACCCTTGGCGCTGGAGCTTTGATCGCTCTAACGGCGATCTTTGGTTGGGAGATGTGGGCCAAGGCAGCTTTGAGGAAATCAATTTCATAGAGTCCGGGGGAAACTACGGCTGGAACCATATGGAAGGCCCCAGGTGCTTTATCAGCGGCCCAAACACCACGCCGTGCACACCGCCCGTTGGAATGAGCCTCCCCGTTTACAGCTATGGCAGAAGCGATGGCAGATCCGTAGTGGGCGGTTATGTTTACCGGGGCAACGATCTGGCATGGTTACAAGGTGTTTATATTTTTACCGATTACTATTCCGGGTATTCCTTAAGAGCTTTGACATTAAACACTAATGGTCAATACGATTACTCTGAATTGATTCCAAATAAAGGAGGATTCACCCCCAGCTTTGCCGAAGACAATACCGGAGAACTGTATCTCTTGCAAACAGGAGCGGCGGGTACAAATGTTCTAAAACTCGTTTCGGCCTCAGGTGCTGCGACACCCAGTATTCCAACGCATTTATCCGAAACCGGTTGTGTAAATCCGGCTAATCCTTTAGAACCGGCGACAGGACTTATCCCCTTTGAACCCATTGCCCCTCTTTGGTCAGATGGTGCGGAAAAACACCGATATTTTGCCATTCCCGACGGCACGACCATCTCCATTGACCCGGTAGACGGTGACTTTGTATTCCCGAGCGGGACCGTTTTAGTGAAAAATTTCTATTTGAACAAGCGAATTTTTGAAACGCGACTGTTAATGTTGCATCAAACGGGTTGGGGGGGATACAGCTATGAATGGCAGTACGACACATCAGGCAATCCTACCGACGCTGTTTTGTTAGCCAATGCAAAAGACAAACTTTTTGAAGGCGTCAATTGGCATTACCCCAGCAGAGCGGAGTGTTTCCAGTGCCATACAGAAGCTGCAAATTTTAGTATTGGCCCCGAAGCTTCACAGCTAAATCATACCACGGCGTTTCGTAGTACTTTCATAACAGCCAATCAATTGGAAACCTACAATAGTATTGGTCTATTCACCAATCCCATCGACAGTACTGTTCAATCCATGCACTTCTTCAGCTTAAATGATTCCGGAGCAACATTAGAACAGCGCAGTAGAAGTTATCTACACACCAATTGCTCTACCTGTCACCGCCCGAATGGCGGCGGTAGAGGTCCTATGGATTTGCGATTTCAGACCCCCTTCAATCTGACTTATACTTGCGGTCACGCCCCCTCGTTTGGTGACTTATCGATACAAAACCCCGAGATTATAAAACGAGGCGTGCCTGGTGAATCTGTTTTATTAGTCAGAATGAACAGCACAGACGGAAACAGAATGCCCAAACTCGGAACCGGTCTTGTCGATACAGAAGCAACGACACTCCTTTCCGAGTGGATCAGCTCCATTTCCGTCTGCCCATGAGTTCGTCCTTAAAAATCTGGCTTCACCCAAGAGGATTTATGCCAAAATCGACTGTTTATTTGCATGTTTGTTGTTCTGTTCTACCGTTAAACGAGCATACGCCGTTGCCAAAGAATATTTATCCCCTACGTTACCTGGAAATATGACAACGGGAAGATTTGCAAAGTACGGATGATCGTCCGGGCAGCGTACAACAGAACAGCCTGGCAAAATTTGCCCAACAACTCTTGACGTGCGCAGCGACAAGCCATCACTTAAAACATCGTTGGATGTAATGCCACCTTTGCTGATAAGAAATCCGATTTCCTTAGGGAGATTCCGGACAACATCCATTAAGAATTTTGAAACACGAATGCCGAATTGCAAACGGGTGCCATGATCCGGAAATATTTTTTCAATACGACTGGTAAATATCACCGCGGTGTTTCCTTGTTTATGGGCCTCATGAACGGCGTCGACGGTAATTTTCAGTAGTTCATCACTGTCGGTATCTATGTGTTCCACATTAATTTCAATGGGAACTGTGTTGTCTTGTTTCAGGAGCTCATGCAATTGTTCTGTCGTTTTACGCACATGTGAGCCAACAATAACGGCGCCCGCTTGCCCATTACGCACATATTCCCGCATAGCAGCAGGCGCTACGGGTTGATCAGGCAACTTTGCCAAAGCCGTTAGTAAACTGGCCCCACTACGAAACAAAAAGCGTTTTCCCTTGGATGCAGCCAGCATGAGTTGGTTGCAAAAATGGTCTAAATCATCTTGTGTTTCACCATCAACTACACAACACTTATTATCACTCAATACCATGAGTCGCGCCAAACTGTCACCGCGTACATCATACAACGTAAATCGCAATACATCTTCTGCCATAATTTTACCGTAGGTTTTTTCTTCAACGTAATCGGGTAAATAACTGTGGGTGTAGCCAAACACAGAGTCTTTAGCGAATTCCGTTTCATGTACCGGTACCGGTTTACCGTCTACCAGTAAATAGTGGATACTATCTTTGGTGAAGCGGCCTCCTTCAAAAAATGCCGGCACCAGAAAATGCGCATCAAAAGGACCGAGTTCTTCTGCAATGATATCGGTTTCCACCGGGTAGTGACCACGCAAAGTAGAATCGGAACGACTGACGACTATAGGGTTAATAACATGCCCGGTGCTTTTCAGTTCCAATAAAGCCTTTTTTAAATTGACACAAACCTCCCGTGTTATAGTAGCGGCAGATTGTGCATCCATACCCCGGGTATTGGTCAGTACAAAAAACAAGGGTGAAGCATCTCGCAACCCTTGTTGCAGCGTGTCCACATCCCAACGCGTAAGTAATAGACAACTGTGTACAGTTTGCGACCCTGTGGGATCATCATCAAGTACAATAATTTTCGTGTCGGTCATTGTATTGTCTCTACATTTAACTTGTTCAAAGGAACCATAGCTTGACTCCTGGATGAGCAATCCAAACTCTAAAGAATACTTTAGAGGGATGGTATAAGGTGCTAAGCACATCCTGTCAATCAGTGGCTCCAAATTGTTTGCCGTGGCTCTCCTGGTTCTTAAAAAGGCTCTCCCCTTGCCTGTTTTCCAAATCCGGATACACAAGCGGGGAGAGTTAGAAGTACAAACAGAGAGTAATTAATTCATCAAGTCTTCTACGCGTGTCACCATTATTTCCGGCGTAATCCCGTTGAATTCCATTATCTCTGTTGGCGACGCTGTCGTTTCACCGCGTTTCCAACAAATGGTGTCACGTTTGGGTGCACGTGTGCGCAGCAATACCGGCTCCAAGGGGGCGCTGGGTCCACCGGAAACAGCCATAAGCACATCCCCGTCGAACAAATTATTGAACTCATCGTCACCCATAAATTTGTCATCGCCTTGAGAAACCGTATCCCAAGCCACATCGCTTGGCCGATATAAACGCCTTGGATTCAAGACGGCGACAATCCGCACCTTATAACCGATAGATTCCAATTTATCTTTTGCTTCAAATACCGGCAATAGAATCATATCTCCCGTTACGGCAAAAACGACTGTTCCCTTCTCTCCGGAGTTGGACTCGTAAATAGTCGCGGCACCGGCTTCAACGGCAGCTCCAGCCTCCTCAATGCTCATATATACCGGCAAAGGACTCTTTGAGGCGATGATCACCATCCCTTTGTTGTAACTGTTTGTCGCGTAGTCATAACCGGCTTGAATTGCATTGGCATCACATGGAAACAGAGGATACACATTACCGTTACGCATCATCCCTGCAAAATAGTTCTCAATTTCCGGTCGCTGGTGAGTCCAACCATTTCGCCCTTGCTCCAAGGCACCGGCCGTAAACATACAAACAATAGAGGGCGTTTTCCTTCGTAACTCAGCCATTGCTTGGGTCACGGTTTGTATTATAGGCCATCCATTGATCGCAAAGGATTCATAAGACAACCATAAGGCACGCGAGCCAAACAGAGACAAACCCGCCGCCAGACCGGCACACGCATCCTCATTTAGTGGCTCATAAACCTGTCCGGTAGGGTCCTGATTGTAAACAGGATCTGCCGTTGGGTGGCGAATTTTGAGCGCGTCATTGATGTTTTTCATGGCAGATGCCTCGTTGCCATCAGCATTGGTTACTACAAAGCGTCTGTCCGCACGCCCCACTTGTGCAACCAAGGCGCCCATGGCCGTTGAAGGTACTGCTTTTTCCCCCTTGCCGAACTCCTGCATGTTCAATTTTGGTAATGGCGCAAGCTCCAACTCAGATTCTGTAACTACGGTCTTGGCCGCCGGGCCTCCACCTGCTCGACTGAAATTTTCACGTACTATTTTCCAGGCACTCTGAGGCAAAGCCCGACGTTTCAATCCTTCTATGATGTGCGGTTGGTCCAGCGTATCTGAAGGATATAGATTGTGTGACTTAGCTCCAACCGTGTGCACACCAGTACCTTTTAATTGCTTTATAATGAAGGCCGTTAATTTCCCGGACATGGCGGAATTTGCTGCTTTTTCCATACCGTGAAGCACTGCCTTGGTAAAATCCAAACGTTGCTGCAAGGAAAATAAGCTGCTATCAACATAAGCGCCTTCTTGGTTGCCGTCGTCAAAATCTTTGGCATCAATCAATATCACCTCTTGGAATTTGTGCCCTTTCCAATATTCAATCATTTGCTTATTGTTGTGCAGTGAAACCATAGAGTGGTGCTCTTGCGAATACCCATTCCAGATCAATACCGGCAAAAAGTTGGTCACATCAGGATAGGCCGTATTGAAATGCATCATGGAGTTCAGAACATAAGGCTCACCCATACCACCGTCGCCAATGGTCACCGGGAATAACTTCTCACGATGTAAATAGGCACCTGCCATTGCAAAGTGTTGCCCTTGACCCAACGGTCCAGCCGGCGCCAATAAGCCGGGAATAGCACCCGACAAGTGACCTAATAAACCATGTTTTTCCCGAAACCGCCGCATCATGTCGTCCATGGTATAAATTCCCATTTCTTCCAGGGAACCGTCCAGGAACATAGAGGAGTAAAAACCCGGAGCGTGATGCCCTACTTCGGTGACAATGTTGGTATGCCCCAACATCATCAATGCGGCATGGGCTTCGGCACTGGACGCAAAACCACCTGGATGGCCGGAACCCTTGGAACCACAGACCTGTAATGTAATGTATCGCAAGGCATCAGCGCCCAACAGGGTTTGATAGACTGCCGCGGCATCCAGCTTGGAAATTGATGATTCGCCTGCACCGATCACCGCTTTGGAAGCGAATTGATCATAGTTCGGCCATGGCTCGCCGTAGTGTTGAATGCCTTTACAAAAACTTGGCAATTTTTCGCTAATTTCGGCGTAAGTTACGCTCATTACAGTGTCCTCCGTATAGTTCCCATAGTATCCACATGGTTACTGTATGATTAGAAGATTTCGCATTACAGCAACCTTTTCACATTGTGAAATGTTGGTAGCAAACAAAAAGCGGTCGAACCGCTTAAATTTAACTTGTATATACCATAGCTTTTATTCTAAAATTCCGCAATACACAATCGTTTTCACATTATGAAATCACAATGACCAAACAAACCGCATCCATTCAAGTAATTGATCGTTCCGCCCGTCTCATGGAAGCCATTGCCGGGGCAAACCGCCCTGCCAGCCTTAAAATCTTATCTGCCGAGACCGGGTTACATCCATCAACGGCGTTTCGAATTCTGGCTTCCTTAATCGATATTGGTTTTGTGGAGCGAGACAGTGCCGGCCATTACTTTATTGGCAGAAAAATACGTCACCTCTCCAATAGCGTACGCCGTGGTGTAGATATTCGAGAAGAAGCCCGGGATATCATGGAGAATTTGCGAGACGAAATCGGCGAAACCGTAAATTTGACGGTACGCGAAGGTGACGAAGTGATTTATATAGAGCGCGTCTCACCTAATCGCATGATGCGTGTTGAACAAGTTATTGGTAGCCGTGCCCCCCTACATGTGACCGCCGTTGGCAAACTCATGCTTGGCGAACTGGGCAATACGTTTATTCGTGCTTACAGCAAGCGTTCAGGTCTGAAGGCCTATACCACTCATACCCTGGCTTCATTGGAAGCTCTTACCAAAGGCGTACAAGACGCCATGGTCACTGGATACGCTTTTGATAACGAAGAGGCGGAGATCGGCGTAGGTTGTATTGGCGTGTTAATTCACGACAAAAATGATAACGTTGTAGCCGGCCTTTCTATCTCGGCCCCAATTGAACGTCGCAAAAACGAATGGGCCGGTTTGCTTAAAAAAGCAGCCAAGACCGTTGCGGAAAGACTTTAGTTAAACTTAATGGCGGTGTTTCAATATTACAGGAATGGGTAGGGACGAACTCGCCCCTACCCTATTAGTTTATGGTGCACAGCTTGTTGGAGCAATATGGTTCACGCCCGCCGCGGTTAACGCACTCAAGTCCGCACAAGGAATTCCAGTATTACCCTGCAGATAGATGTTGAACACATTAGTGAGCACAGCCAGACTGGCCACACCGGTGGTCACAGCGTTGTTTTGCAGATCCAGATAATACGGTCGGGTCAGACCACTAAGTGGCGATACGTCCACAATACCACTGCCGGAAGCATAGAAATAGTTGATATTGGTCAAAGTGGACAATGCGCTGATATCGGTTAAAGCCGGCATACTTCTTAACTCCAGGCGACTGATTGTAGTGAAGCCCGACAACGCAGCCAAAGAGTTGTCCGCTATGGTGGAACTGTTTAAATAGACACTGGATAACGCCGGCAAATCCAACATACCTGTTAGAGTCGTAATGGTAGAACTATTCAACCGCAAGCTTGACAATCTAGGCTGACTGGTTAACCCGCTCATAGACGTATAGGTATTTCCGGAAGCATCGAGATAGCTCAAGTTTGCCAAAATAGGCATTCCGGTAAAATCCGAAATGGCCGTTCTATTTATCGACAAACTGTTTAGCTGGGCATACTCCGGCATACCGGTTAGTGAAGTAATACCTGTAAATCCTAAATTAAGACTTCTTAAATTGGGCATTTGGGGTATTCCAGCCAAACTGGTCAATGAGGAGTTGGAACTGAAGCTTACCGTAGTGACTGTAGACAAAACTGCCGGTAAACCCACCAAACTGCTCAGAGAGCTATTATTGTATATGCTCAAATCGGTCAAACTGGGTAGATCGCTCATTCCCGACAAACTGGTTAGAAACGAATTGCTGTTAATATTAAGTAACTCCAACAGCGGTAGTTGCGGCATACCTGCCAAACTGGTAAATCGGTTGCCTGATAGATCCAGGTTTAACAACGATGGCAATGCGGGCATGGTAGACAAATCCGCGATTTGATTGTACACCACATACAATTCCTCCAGCGCTGTTTTACCGGCCAAAAATCCCAGTGAACTGAACGAATTCGAGCTGGCATCGAGATATCGCAGATTTACCATAGCGCTTAGTGCCGGGGTGTCAGTATCCGTCAAACCCACACTTCGAATATCGAGGCGTGTCATAGCGGTTAAGTTGGCCAACGCAGTGAAATCTGTGATGGTACTATTGCTGGTTAAATCCAACTCCTGTAATGCAGTCAATCCGCTTAACGAGCTAATGCTCGCCAATTGATTGGAACGCAAGTTTAAGCGTTGCAGTTGTGTAAATCCGAGTCCGGTATTCGAATCGTACAAAACGCTAATATCGGTCAACGTATTGCCCGTCAAATTTAACGACTTCAGTGAACTGAATACAGGTAGATTCGCAATATTCGCTCCCAGTCCATTATAGGACAAGTCCAAATATTCCAGGTTAACCAGAGGCGCCAAAACGCTGTGGTTTGTAATGGGATTATTGTACAAAATCAACGATTTCAATCCGGTAAGAGACGCCAGTTCACTGACATCCGTCAACTGCATGGATGCAAGCGACAAGGTCTCCAAACTTCTGAGCCCGGCTAACGGAGCAAGCCCGGATACCAACGGAGTGGAACTCAAGGATAGAGTGCGAAGGTTTACAAGTCCACCTATCCCGGTAATGTCAGTTATGCTGTAACAACTCAATGTCAATACTTCATTGGCGTATACCGGGTCCGGATTGGGCTGGTTGACGCAGTTGAGAAGATTAGCATCGGTTATACCAAGTGACGATATTAAGACCGGATTGGGGTCAATGGTCAGAGTCACCACGGCGGTGGCCGTCAGGGAACTTCCGTCGCTGATAGTGTAGGTAAAGGTATCATTGGTAATACTCAAATCAGTCGGAGGAATATATAGAACCCGACCATTGTTGATACCTACAGAACCACTGGTGGGAGTGCCAACTGCGACAACTCGTAAGCTATCCCCATCAAGATCCGAATCATTGAGAGTAAGGTTCATGCTCAGGGGAATACCGGCATAGACTACAAAGCTATCATCTTGCGCCACTGGTGCGTTTTCACAAACATCACCAATGTTATTATTGTTTCGATCCAACTGATCAGGGTTGGCAATTACAGGACAGTTATCAGCATTATCACCCACTCCATCAGCATCGCTGTCTAACGACTCGCTGGGATCCAGCGGAAGTGCGTCCACAACGTCCAGAACGCCATCACCGTCATCATCTGTATCTGCGTTATTTCCGATACCATCACCGTCCGTATCCAACCACTCGGTAGGATCGTTCGGAAACGCATCAGTATGGTCTGCAACTCCGTCAGAATCCGTATCGATAAAACACTGAGCCGGTGCCGTATGGCGAATATTTGCAGCGGTCAAAGCATCCAGATCAGTACACGGAATATTGATGTTACCGGATAGATCCAATGTGTAAATCTGATTCAAACCGACCAAACTACCAACACCCGTTCGAATATCGTTGTTGGACAAATACACATAAGAGGCGCTGGTCCAGTTCGCAACCACGGATACGTCTGTAATGAAATTGTTGTTCAAGTCAATATTGTTTGCATACGGAAGATTCGACAACGGAGAAATATCTCTGATACCGGAACCATCCATGCTTAAGTATTGCAGTGAGTTCATTGTAGACAATGGGCTGATAGAGCCATCAATAACCACCGTGCCATGCATCCTGAGAGTACTCAGTACGGGTAAATTGGCCATACCGGTCATGGTCCCAATGGATCCATATTGCAATGACAGAGTATTCAAGCGTGGCATATTGGATATCCCGCTCAAGGAGTCATACGTGTTGCTGTCTCCGTACAAGCTGACCAGTGCCGGAAGCCCTGAAAGGCCGGTCAGATCCACAAAACCGTTGGAATCAATTCGCATCGACGTCAGCTTGGGATGCAAGGGCATACCGGAGAAATCATTCAACCGGTTGCTGCGTAAATCCATGTAGTCCAACTCCGGTAGCAAGGGCATTCCTCCGAGCGAAAACAAGGAATT
This sequence comes from Gammaproteobacteria bacterium, assembly GCA_029882975.1. NCBI lineage: Bacteria > Pseudomonadati > Pseudomonadota > Gammaproteobacteria > Gammaproteobacteria bacterium. Next base: position 10,575 of record JAOUJW010000005.1, on the reverse strand, counting down.
ATTTCTTACATCTAAACGCTTTAACAATGGCAGCGCCGGTAAGTCTGAAAGGCCTACCAACCAATTATTGTACAAATTAATATTTTCCAGTTTGGTGTTGGTTGCAAGAAAAGCCAAATTCGTGATTTTATTGCTTGTCATGCTTAAAATTTTAAGTTCGCTTAGATTTTGGAAAAAAGCTCCCTGATTACCCGTAAAACCCGTACCGTCTATAAACAGTGACTCTAGCTGAGTCATAGTCGCCAATGAGGAGAAATCCGCTACCGGGTTTGATCCTATTTCCAACCGTTTCACCCCAGTTAAAGTGGCGAGTACACTAATATCGCTTATTGCATTGCCGGTTAAACCTAAATCCTGTAATTGGGTCATTCCGGAGAGTGCAGAAATATCGGATATAGACTTATAACGCAAACTAAGCTTAGAAAGCCGGGCTAGAGACGAGAAAGGAGTAAGCGTCCCGGTAAGTACACCGTTGTAAAAGTTAGCCGTTGCCAGATTAACCAATTGTTCAATACCGGTAAAGTCAGTCACGTTAAAACAATGACTTGTCGGGCTAATGGCAAATACCTCGTTGGCATAGGTAGCTCCGGAAGCATTTACGCACGTCTGCAGTTGAGCGTCATTAAATACTACATTACTCAACAGTGTTGCAGTGGCTACTATATTGATATTTACGGTTGCCGTAGAAGTACCGGTCGCAGTCCGGTCGCTGACTGTATAGGTAAAACTGTCTGCCCCGGTAACACCGGTATTGGGTGTATAGCTCACAACAGAGTTTGTGATGTTAACCACGCCATTGGCAGGTGCGGTAGCCAAACTGACAGTCAAACTGTCACCATCAGCATCAACATCATTGCTCTGTACGTCCAGCGTTAGAGCGATATCCTGATACACGGTGTATGAGTCATCCGCGGCTACTGGAGCAGATTCACATATATCTCCAACACGGTTGCTATTGGCATCCAATTGGTCGGGATTCACAATAGTTGGACAATTGTCACCGTTATCACCAACACCATCCCCGTCAGTGTCAACTGATTCGTTGCCATTCAACGGAAATAAATCAATAACATCAGGTACCCCGTCGCCATCATCGTCTGTGTCTGCATTGTTCCCAATACCGTCACCATCCGTATCCAACCACTCTGTAGGATCATTGGGGAAGGCATCAGAATGGTCGGCTACGCCATCACCGTCTGCATCTGTAAAACACAAATTGGAGCGTGAGAACCGAACCCCTGCATTGCTGAGGATATCCAGATCACCACAAGGAATGTTGTCATTGCGGCGCAAATCGATATAGGAGTTGGTCAACGTCACCAAATCTGCCACACCGGTTCGAATCTGGTTGTCGTATAGATACAGACTGCGCAAGTTTGTCAACGCACTGAGAGGCGATACATCGACGATTTGGTTATTGTTTGCATCTAACTCGGTTAAGGACACCATCAGATTGATACCTTGTAGTGTATCAACGCCGGAATTCCTTATATCCAGGAAAGTAATTGTCTGAAACGCTGCCAGTGGAGAGAAATCCACATTTCCTATTTGTGCGCTGAATGTTACATCCGTGAGCTTGGGCAAATTAGCCATACCGTCCAAGCTTTGTACAGTAGTGCTGACATCCAGAAAACTAAGGTTTGGCAGGTTTTCGATTCCCGAAAGATCTGCAATTGTCCCGTTACTCACATCCAGAGAAACCAGATTGTTTAACGTTGGTAATCCCACCAAACTCGTCAAATCAACACTACCGACGTCCAGGTTAGTCACTCTAGGTTGGGATACCATGCCAGACAAATTAGTATAAGTATTGTATGACACATACAACCGTTCCAGTTTCTGCAACTGCGGAATAAGAGAAATGTCACTCAACTGGTTACCGCTGATGTTCAGATGCACCAGATCGGGCATATTGTTCAAATAGCTGAAATCACTGATTCCGTTGGAATACAAATCCAGGCTCTGCAGATTTATCAACCCTGACAGAATGGACGGTGCGTTAGCTGCAATTCCGTTATTGCCCAAACCTAATCTGGTCAAATTAACCAAACCGGCAATAGCGGAGTGATCACTTATACCGGCAATTCCGTTAAGTTCAAGCGCTTGCAGTTGCGGGAAGTTTGTCACTACCGAAACATCACTAATAGGCGCGTTCATCAGTTTCAACGTGCGTAGATTGCTCATAGCGCTAAGCGGCGTAATCGATTGAATCGGATTGCCTGCCAAATCCAGATTAATCATAGCTGTCAGTCCCGACAGCGCACTAATGTCGCTTATGTTTTTAGACAATAAACTCAGATGACTCAAGTTGGTCAGTCCTGAAAGAGGCCCCACTCCGGCCACACTAACGTTCCCATAACTAGAATATAGTTTGCTGAGGTTAAGCAGATTTTCTATGCCGGTAAAATCCGTTACATTGTTACAAGTAAGCGAGAATACCTCATTGGCATAAACCGGATCAGGATTGGGTTGATTAATACAGCCGATTAACCGTGTATCATTAAACGTAATGGAGCTGATAAGAACCGGGGTAGCCACTACGTTAATAGATACCGTCGCCGTGGAAGTCACACCGGCTCTACCATCGTGCATAGTATAGGTAAAACTGTCCAACCCAAGATAGGCTGCGCTAGGTGCATAACGAACTTTATCGCCCTGGATTACTGCTATTCCATTGGTGGGAGCAGAAACAGCCGATACCACTTTTGTACCACCGTCAAGGTCCACATCATTAACCAACACATCAATTAGCAACGGAATGTCCTGATACACAGTAATGCTGTCGTTACTGGCCTGCGGTTGACCTTCACAAGCATCACCTACATTATTTCGGTTTACGTCTGTTTGATCCGGGTTCGCTAAATCTCGGCAATTATCGCTGCGATTACCGATACCGTCCCCATCAGTGTCCTCAAATTCATTCGCATTCAAGGGTAAGGCATCTACGTTATCCGCAAAGCCGTCACCATCATCATCCGTATCCGCATTGTTACCGATTCCATCGCCGTCTGTGTCGTATTGTTCGGTAGGATCGTTGGGGAATGCATCTTCATAATCCGCCACACCATCTCCGTCTGCATCCGTGAAGCACAGGCTGGGTGCGCGATAATTTATCGTAGCTGCAGTGAGGATGGTCAGGTGTTCACAAGGAATCCCGTTATTTCCAAATAAATCAACATATGAATTTGTCAGCGCGACAAAGGCATCCACACCGGTGGTAATTTGATTGTTCGAAAGATTCAGCGTACTCAAACCCGTTAGCGCAGCCAGAGGGGCAACATCCGTGATTTGGTTGTTCTGCAGATTTAACCGTACCAAATTGGAGAGACCGCCAATGACTGCCACATCTGTGATACCCGATCTTTGCAAATACAAGTTCTGCAAGGCATTAAGAGATCCCAGATGTGAAAAATCCCCGTCAGTAACGCCGCTATCGTTTAAATTCACATACGTCAAGGATGGGAGATCCAGTATTCCCAAGAGCGAACCAATTGTGCTGTTGCGTATGTATAACTGAGTGAGTTTTGGAAATCCGGACATTCCATTAAGGTTTGTCAGATTGACATTGTTTGCACTCAAACTGATTAGAAATCTTTGTTTTGGTAAGGAACTGAAATCCGTCAGCGCCGTATCACTGGCGGACAAATACAGCAAGTTGGGCATCAACTGCATCCCTTGCAGCGTGCTAAGAGCCGGATTGCCACTAATGTTCAAAGAAGCAAGACTTGGGAAGTAAGGCAATCCATTCAAACTTGTAATTTGGCTGCCACCAATTACAAGGGAAGACAGTTTTGGTAAAGCGGAAATACCTGTCAGGTCAGTTAGATTAGCGCTACCTGAAAGATTTACCGTTTCCAGACGATTCAGACCTGTTAGGCCTTGCAAATCAGCTATCAGCGTATTACTAGCTACCAAATAGCGCAAATTCACCAAGGAACCGATACCCGACAGATTGATAACCGGGTTATCGCTTATATGAAGTGTATTCAAATTACTATAAGCTGAAATCAGACCCAGACTGGTCAAATTGTTATTTCTTATATCCAAATTCTCCACTGTCGTCAACGCGGCTGGGACACTCGCATCCATCAAGCCCACGTTGTTAATGGAAAGGGTTCTAAGAGCCGTAAGACTGGCAAGAGGCGAATAGTCCGTAACACCGACGTTACCCGTGAGAACCAGATTTTCCAGTCTTGTTAAAGTTGTCAATGGTACCAGTGAAACTATTCCTGGATTACCGGATATGTTTAAGTGCTTCAAGTTAACCAGGGAAGACAGGGCGGCGATGTCGGTTAGCCCTTTATTTCTAACGTCCAATCGAGTCAAACGGGGTAATGAGGTTAAAGGTGTCAAATCGACAGGGGCTCCAGAATATAATTGAAGCGTTGCCAAATTCGTCAAACTTTCAATACCGGAAAGATTTGAGACAAAGTAACAATTCAAGCTGGTTACTTCGTTTACATATCGATAGCCCGTTTGACTGATGCAGGAGCTTAAGTAATTGTCCGGAATGATTAACGAAGACAGCAACACAGGACTGGCCAATACGGTCAACGTTACCGTAGCGCTAGCTCTGTATGCAGGATTGGTTCGTCCATCACTAATAGAATAGGTAAAAGTATCGGTACCTGTGTAACCGGTATTGGGTTTGTAAAGGAGCTGGCCTCCCTTAAGCAGAACCACACCATTGGTAGGCGCCGTGGTGGCTACAACTGAAAGCGTATCGCTATCGAAGTCGTAGTCGTTATTTTGCGGTAGTAGATACGCTGGAGTATCCATGTAAACATCAAAACTATCATTGACTGCGACCGGTACCGGTTCGCACGCATCACCCAATCGATTATAGTTTTCATTGAGTTGATCAGTGTTGGCAAGCGTTGGGCAATTATCAGAATTATCGCCTACGCCATCAGCGTCAGTATCTGCCCATTCGGAGCCGTCGGTTGGAAATGGATCATTGGCATCGAGAATACCATCATTATCCGCATCGGTTTCCAGGCTGTCAGCAATACCATCACCATCAGAATCTGCTGAAAGTGCCGGATCATTGGGGAATGCATCCAAGTTGTCGGCAACTCCATCGCCATCACTGTCCACGAAACAGACACCGCTATGGTCTACTACGTCATTACCCACAGCAGCGACTAGTGTGTCCAGGTTAGCGCAGGGAATATCATTATTTCCCCACAAGCCGATGTATTGAGCATTGATCAATGAAACGAGAGACTCCACGCCACTTGTTATGGAGTTCTGCCCCAAGCTCAGAGACACCAGTGCAGTATTGGCGGCGAGTGAACCAACATTCGTTAGGTTATTCGATCCCAATTCCAAGTTAGTGAGATTTACTAACGATGATAAATCACCCAAAATCGATATCTGGTTTCTGGAAGCATTAATCCGAGTAAGCCCTGCAAACCCCGACAAAACACTAGTGTTTGGAATCGCGTTATTGTAAATATTGATTTCCTGTAGTGACGGCAGGTTGCTCAATCCGGAAATATCAGAAATATTGTTACTACTTGCCTGTAACATGGTGAGTGCCGGTAGATTGGAAATACCGTTCAAGTTCTCCAGCAAGTTCCCTCTGATCTCAACTACTTCCAGGCTCTGCAATCCGGTTAATGCGCTGACATCGGTCAAAATATTGTCATTGACGTTTAAATTAACTAGCGCATTTTTACCGGAGAGACCGTTCAAATCACTCAAGAAATTGTTGCGGAGATTTAAAGTTTGCAGATCGTTCAATAAGGTGGCCCATAGAGAGCTGGAAATCAGGTTGCTGTTCAGGTCCAAATGTTTCAAACGGACTAACTGAGACAAAAAGGAAGCATCAGAAATATTGAGTCTACTGAGATTTAACTCTTCCAAATTCACCAATGGTGCGATTGGACTAAAGTCCGTGATGTTATTCCCTGCAAACTCAAGACGGGTCAGTGTTGTCAATCCGGAAACGGAACTAATGTCCGTGATTCCGTTGTATCGCATATCCAGTACTTTCAAGTTAGGTTGATTAGCCAGCATTGAAAAATCGGAAATACCCGTACTGCTAAGATCTAATGTGTGAAGACTGGGTAACACCGGCAAACTACTCAATACCGCGTCTCCGCTCAGATCCAAAACTGCCAGAGAGGATTGGCCGGCAAGAAAGGACAAATCCCCAAATCCCCAACCTAATTGAAGTGCCTTGAGATTGGCAAGGTTGCTCAGAGTTTGCATATCGGTGACGGTAGTCTCACCACGCAAACTTAAGTATTTCAAATTATCTAACTCGGCTAATGCGGCAACCGATGAAAAATCGCTTACGTCAACTTCCAGGTGTTCCAATTTCTTAAGAGATGATATATGAGACAAAGCCAGTCCCGGCATGTAGTTTATCTCAAGAATTTCAAGATTACCCATGCCTTCCAGCAAATTGGAGGAAGAACCGTCTCCGTTCTCAATATCATACAATTCCAAATATCGGAGACTGCGCAAACCTGGAATAGCTACCAAGCTTCTGTAATCTGCCCAGTCCACCCGTATGTGGGAAAGATTGTTTAGCTGATGGAGAACTGAGTAATCAGCTACCTCTGGATAACTCAACTCCATGCTGACCAGATTTGCTAAATGTTCGATTCCACTGAGATCCATTAATTCGTCGCAATAGGAAAGGAAGAATACTTCGTTCGCATTGACCGCCTGGTAGTCGTTGTTTTGTATACAACTGAGTAATCCTTGATTAGACAAATTTAATGAGGCTATAGTCACCGGTTGCTGGTCTAAAACATCGAGATTTACTTTATGGGTCTGCTCACGGTAAGTGTATCCTTTCATATTAAAAGATACTCGATAGATAAAACTATCTTGACCAACAAAGTCAGTTTGCGGGGTGTAAACCCACATACCCATATTTTCATCCAGAACCAAGGTTCCCGAAGCGGGTTGGGATTCAATTGTAAATTGGTAGCTGTTTTGCCCACCCTCATACCAATACATCCCGTATGCGGCCGATATACTGATATTTAAAGGTGTGTTTTTATATACCGTTAAAGCCATTTCAGGCGCAGGCGCCAAACCAGGCCCGGCTCCACCACCACCGCCTCCACATGCGCTTAGCAAGGCGAATAAGAATATGAATAGAAGTCGGACTGCGGAACTTAAATACATTAGTATTCCTCTCTGATACTACCGAATCTTGTTTAAACTAATTTCGAGTGGAATAATCGAAGAAGTAAAACTTGATAAAAACAGTAAGTTATTGTGTTTTATGTGCTTTGGTTTTGTATCATAAAGTGACAGGCTGTCACAATATAGAATATGTAGCCGAGTATTAATAGGATGGATTTATCCGACGAACGGTAACTTTCTCCGTGCTAATTCCAGTGGATAAACCTTGCAAAAACAGAGTCAATATCGTAACGCATCATAATGCTTATGAATGCTATGGATATATCGATAGTTCCTGTGCCTAAACAGTTTCCCGCCTTTACCTTTGACACATCTGGGCCGAACCGTAAAACTCAAAAATGTGAATTGTACGATATCATAATGACCCCGACGCTGGGTTTTTAACGCTCTCTATATCCATAAAGTATTGAGGAATAACTTAGGCCAATTGATCGTTTACCACAAAGTAACGCGGATCTTCCATCACATTAACCTCCACGAGATCACCCGCTTTCCTCAATAATAGACGACACTCTGGACTTAGATGTTTTAAATGCAGCGATTTCCCGGCTTGTAGGTATTTTTCCGCCAGATTATCTATGGCTTCAATGGCAGAGTGGTCAGCCACGCGCGAATTGCTGAAATCGATAACTACATCTTTCGGGTCATTTTCGGGATTAAACAGCTCCATAAAACTTTTCACAGAACCGAAAAACAAGGGACCATTCAATTCGTAGACCCGAGTACCTTTTGCGTCATCATAGCCCTTAACATTGATGTGTTTGGCGTGCTCCCACGCAAAAGCTAAAGCCGACACAATCACCCCAACTACCACCGCCACGGCCAGATCGGTAAACACGGTCACCGCTGATACCAGGACCAGAACAAAAGCGTCGGTACGGGGAATTTTCTTAAAAATACGCAAGCTGGACCATTCAAAAGTGGCAATCACCACAATAAACATCACCCCCACTAAGGCAGCCATGGGAATAATTTCGATTAAAGCCGACGCAAACAAAATAAAGCACAACAAGAATAGCGCGGCTGAGACGCCTGATAAGCGCTGACGACCACCGGAGTTAACATTAATCATACTCTGACCAATCATGGCGCAACCGCCCATGCCGCCAAAAAAACCGGTAACCGTGTTGGCAATACCCTGCCCCATGCATTCGCGGTTTCCGCGACCGCGGGTATTGGTGACATCATCAATTAATGTCAGTGTCAGTAGCGATTCGATTAAACCCACAGCCGCCAAAATCACGGAATACGGTAAAATGATCATCAGGGTATCTAAATTAAAGGGCACATCGGGAATATTGAAGCTGGGAAACCCTCCTTCAATGCGAGCCAAATCACCTACCGTGTTGGTAGGGATATCAAAACCGATAACTGTTATGGTGACAACCACAATGGCGGCCAGTGCCGCCGGTACTGCCGTGGTCAGCTTTGGCAGCCAATGTATGATGGCCATTGTTAATAGCACTAACCCTGAAAATATGGCTAACGACGACCCACTCAACCAACTGCCATCAGCACTTTGAAAATGTTGTAACTGGGACAGAAAAATAACAATAGCCAGGCCATTAACGAAACCCAGCATCACCGGATACGGTACGATACGGATGAACTTACCCAGGCGCAGTGCTCCAGCGGACATTTGCAATAAACCGGTCAAAACCACTGCGGCAAACAAATACTGCACTCCGTGTTCTGCCACCAAAGCAACCATCACCACGGCCATGGCACCGGTAGCCCCGGAAATCATACCCGGACGCCCACCGAACAAGGCAGCCAGCAACCCCACCATAAAGGCAGCATACAAACCAACCAGCGGCTCCACCCCTGCCACAAAGGCAAACGCCACCGCTTCCGGCACCAATGCCAATGCCACCGTCAGCCCCGACAAAAGTTCGTTTTTCACACACACCCGGCTTGCGCAACCTAATTTGAACATCCACTTCCCCGAAGTACAAACAAAAGCCGACTATTATATCAGGAAATGCTAATATTTAGTACTGTAGAGCCCTCTTTATTTCATACTGTTTCCATGGGTCCGCTTTACACGGATATGGAGTCGTGACAATGCGGTGGTGGTCAATTCGGAAATCAAACGACTAGGCAATTGCACCTATTCTCAAATTTGGGCTCTTGCGGGGAACTGCTCTTTATTTTCGTGAAAAGAGCATAGGGGTCAGAGCATAAGAGCATAGGGGTCAAGTCGCTTGCTTCATAAAGGAGGCATAGAGGCATAGGGGTCAAGAGGCATAGGGGTCAAGTCGCTTGCTTCAAAAAGCATAGGGGTCAAGTCGCTTGCTTCATAAAGGAGGCATAGAGGCATAAAAGAGGCATAGGGGTCAAGTCGCTTGCTTCACAATACTTGATACAATCTTTTCTATTTTCCTCACAAGGTCAAGCATAGGGGTCAAGTCGCTTGCTTCATAAAGGAGGCATACAGAAAGAGGCAGGTCAAGCATAGGGGTCAAGTCGCTTGCTTCACAATACTTGATACAATCTTTTCTATTTTCCTCACAAAGAGCATAGGGGTCAAGTCGCTTGCTTCATAAAGGAGGCATAGAAAGAGGCATAGGGGTCAAGGCATAGGGGTCAGGCATAGGGGTCAAGTCGCTTGCTTCATAATACTTGATACAATCTTTTCTATTTTCCTCACAAAGTTCTCGTCTTCTTTCTTTTTCTTTCGTATCTGATGCGTGATAAAACTCACCGATCCTATATGGCCGAGGTTAAATTGATACGCTATGTTCACTAGCTTTTCCGATGCCAGCTCCTGACTCAAGTACATAGCTATCTTCCTTGCTTCATTTCCTTTATGGGGGCCCTTAACTACTGTAGTTAGTTTCTCAGGTTCTACGCCATAATACTCCGATACCCCTAATATCACATTTTCCATGGACACGTCCTGCAGAATTGCTTTTCCTTTCTTTTCTGGTTCTAGTTCTGGAAGTAGTTCGTCGTATATCCACTCTTTGAATTCTTTATTACCGATAACTGTCGCGCAGTTACCTCGATTATAATATTGCAATATCTCTGCATCACTTCCAGAAGCTACATAGTTTTCATACCCTCTGTATTTTTGTTTTTTACCGAGTAAACCATAGGTCATTTCTTGGTCTAACCAATCTGGTGGTTTTGCTTTCCCTATGTAGGCTGGATAGCTCGACCACTGAAATTCCTCCAAACTGGACACCAGAGGTCGTTTCATATCGATTGGATTTCTGTGGATATAGCGGGATAGTTGTAATAAATAGGCGTCGCGATCCACCAATATCGCTTTGTATCTACCTCGAAACAACGGGCCGTCTGTCCGCTTTAGGTGGTTGTAACGCTGTGTGTAAACCCCATTGATATGGCGCATAATTCGACCTAAATTGGCGTTGGGAGTCTCGATAAGCAAGTGATAGTGGTTAC